>JAOUKG010000311.1 GCA_029882725.1 Cyclobacteriaceae bacterium | reverse complement strand
CACCTTTTTTCATCATAACACCTTTGTCTGAAAGAGTCACCATCACCGCCTCACAACTCATCATTTCATACAAATTTTCAACAGCCTTTTTAATTATGTCGAGGTTATTAATGTCTAACTTTTCATTGATCCCTTCCTGAAGTTCCTTCAAATTGGGTTTCAAGAGAGAAAGGTCGTTATAAAAGTGGAAATTCTTTTTCTTAGGGTCTACAACTACCGGAATATTTTGCATTTTAGACCTCTGTCGAATATACTGTATAGTTTCTTCACAAAGCAGGCCCTTGTCGTAATCTTCAATAATCACCACATTACAATCTGAAATCAATTCATTGATAATGCTATGGAGTTTCAATTTCTCCTCAGCCCTCAATTCCTGTTCTGTTTCCTCATCAATACGCAGAACATGATGATTGCCAGCCATTACCCTATGTTTCACAGTAGTAGGTCGGTCTTCAACCTGCATTATCCCATCGGTAGAAATTCGGGAGTTACTTAATAAATTTTTAAAACGTTCCCCCATTTTATCCTTTCCCACCACTCCACATAAAAGAGGAATTGCACCCAAAGACTGAATGTTTAGAGCCACATTGGCAGCTCCTCCCAATCGTTCTTCCCTGTTCTTTATGGAGACCACAGGCACAGGTGCTTCGGGAGATATTCTATCCATGTGGCCCATGATGTAGGAGTCGATCATTACGTCTCCTACAACAAGGACCTTAAGATTATTGAAACTATTAATTATAGATTCTTTCAAGTTATTTTAATTTAGCCAAAGCTTCTTTCATCCTCTTCAGGGCTTCAATAAGGTCATCCTCAGAAGCTGCATAGGATAATCTAAGGCAATCAGGCGCTCCAAAAGCTCCACCTTCAACAAGTGATACGTGAGCTTCAGCTAATAAATACAAACAAAGATCATTAGCATCTTTGATTGTGTTTTTTCCATCTGACTTACCAAAGAATGCACTTACATCTGGAAAGAAATAAAATGCACCTGAGGGCATATTGGATTTTATTCCCGGGATTTTATTCAGCAAATCAAATACTAAATCACGACGATTTCTATAAGCCTCTACCATATCAAAAGTAGGCGTCAAATCAGTAGTAATTGCTGTAAGAGCAGCGCGTTGTGCTATACTGCAATTGGCCGAAGTGATTTGGCCTTGTATTTTCACACAAGCTTTTACAATATTAATAGGGGCACAAATGTACCCAACTCTCCAACCTGTCATTGCAAAACCCTTTGCAAAACCATTTACAGTGACGGTTCTTTCAAACATATCAGGTAAAGAAGCAATACTTGTGTGTGCACCTTCATAATTGATATGCTCATAGATTTCATCAGAAATCACAATCAAGTTGTGCTTTTTGGCTACTTCAGCAATACTTTCAAGCTCCTTACGATTGAATACAGCACCTGTAGGATTACATGGAGAACTGAATAAAATAGCTTTGGTCCTTGATGTAACAGCTTTTTCTACTTGCTCGGCAGTAACTTTAAAATCCTGATCGATACCTGCATTTGCAAATACTGGTTTCCCACCCGGCAGATAAACTAAAGTAGAATAACTTACCCAGTAGGGAGAAAATATAATTACTTCATCACCCGGATTCAATAACGCAAACATCACATTTGCAATAGATTGCTTTGCACCATTAGAGACCACAATATGTTCGGCTGTAGCTTCCTTAATACCATTCTCTTCCTTTAATTTGGTTGCTATGGCTTCCCTGAAGTCTTTATATCCAGGTACAGGTGGATAGGCAAAGTAATTGCCAGAGTCTATGGCTTCTTTTGCTCCTTCACAAATATGAGCTGGAGTTTTAAAATCAGGTTCACCAAGGCTTAAGCCTATTATGTTTACCCCACTTTCCCTTAACTCTCTTGCTTTTGCGGCCATCGCTAATGTGGCCGACTCTTCCATGTTTAATACTAAGTCAGAAATCATTGATTTGAAATTTACGGCTGCAAAGTTAATGGAATTGTTTGTTAAGAGTAAATTATGTTTAAATAATCGTATGTTATGGCTTGTATTTTTTGATTGATGGAAATGTTGGTGGGGTGTTTTTGAAATAGAGGAGTTTAACTTTTAGAATAATGGGGGAACTGAGAACGGGGAAGGCAGTACTATTTGGAAGGGGCTATTTGAAACAGTAGTAAAAAAGTCTTGAATTAAAATAATTGAAATGCATGTAAAATAGCTGAGACCGGATGGACATCCGGACTCATTCAGTTTTTTTAATTGATAAGCAGAGACCGGATGGACATTCGGACTAATTTAGTTTTTTGATTGAGAAACATAGATTGGATGGATATCAGAACAATCATAGACCACCCTCCGAAGCTTTGAAAGATCCGGAGGGTAGCTGGGATTTAAAATATGAACAACACCAAAATAATAATTACAATTGCAGTGGTAGAAAGGTAAATACCCTGATTACCGTTTCTAAGTGTCTTTTCGATAGCTTTCACTTCTTTTCGCAAAGCTACTTTCTCAGTCCGGGGCAATTCTTTTACATCCATAGATTTAATTTCTTCAAGCCTGTCAATTAAAACAGCAGCTTCTTCTTCAGTTAAATCAACGTCCTTAGCTTCAATAGCCTCCTTGTTTTTTTCTTTTGAATACGCAGGGGAACTAATAAAACCTATAGAAAATAAGGCTATAACAATGGGAATAAATCTCTTTTTCATGTTCAATATCTTTAAATGTTTCCAATAGCAAGATACTACTTTTCATTATAAAATAAATATCAAATAATTTTAATCCAACATTTTATCTTTCAGGGTATTAAGATACAATACCTGCCAATAGCTACTTTTTTAATTCCAATCCGTTATCAATGCCTTTCATTAATGCTGGCACTCCCTCCTCGAGCCATTGTGGAGCAGGTTGTCCCATCAGGTAATAATCGAAAAACTGCTGCAATCGAATATTGTAATCTCTGATATTTTCCCATTTCGTGGGCCAATGGGGCTCCCCGTTATAGTTAAGCATCCACGCCGGTTTATCCAATCTTCTAAGAGCTGTAAACATTTCAATGCCCTGATACCAGGGAACCGCAGCATCATTGTCATTGTGCAAAATCAACACTGGGGTTGTCACTTTATCCATGAAGAAAATGGGGGAATTTTCCATAAACCTAAGTGGGTATTCCCACAAAGTGCCCCCTATCCTACTTTGGGTTTTTTCGTATTGGAACATCCTGCTCAACCCAGTTCCCCACCGAATTCCCCCATAAGCACTGATCATATTCACTACCGGTGCCCCGGAACCTGCTGCGGTAAACATATTGGTACGCGTGAGCAAATAAGCAATTTGATAACCTCCCCAACTATGCCCCTGAACGCCCAGCTTTTCCCGATCTACATACCCTTCCCCGATAAGGGAAGTTACTCCCGGAATCACTGCGTTGAAACAACTCTCCCCCGGATACCCCATTTTATATGGGATGTCGGGCACAAAAACTACATACCCTCTACTGCTGTAAAAAGTTGGATTTATTGTCGATCTGTGAGGAACAATTCCCCAATGACGATGCAAATTATCACTGTTTCGCTCATAAAAACTCGTAAGAAGTGGATATTTTTTCTTCGGGTCAAAATTTTGTGGTTTGTAGAGTAGCCCCTGTAGGGGTTCTCCATCCAAAGATATCCAATTATATAATTCTATACTTCCCCACGAATACCCAGACTGCTCCGGATTGGCCTGGCTAATTCGAACGGGCTTTTTAAATTTAAAATTGGAAGCCATTAAATCGGGAAAAACTCTAAATGACTCTTTTGTAAAAATAATGTCCTGGGTTTCCCTGGCTTTTATAGGGCTTGAAAAATGAAAATCATCGGTTGTGAGCAAATTTAGTTTTTTGTTTTTCCCACTTAAAATAGCATATCCCTCTTTTTTTGAAGTTTCATTGAATGAATGGATAAACATTTCCGAGATATCAATAGTAGGATCTTCCGGATCTAAATGCACATACCTGTACTGCGTTTTGCTTTCCCTACCCTGAGTAAGGCGTATCGGGTCTTTTTGGTTTTGAGGATCCAAACTCCAAATATCATAACGGTCGTAGATCAGGATAGCCTCATCATTCTTTGTGTTACCGGCAAAACCATAAGGATAAGGCAGAATAGGTGAATCGTGAAGTTCATCCACCAAAGTTGTTTTGATTCCAGCACTTAAATTGTTTGTTTTTCCTGTAGCAATATGGTATACATAATAAGTACTATCAGTTTGGTCAAACCAGTTAATATAGTTTCCTCCTGATGATAAGTTGGAGAATCCTTGAACGCCCTCCTTAATCAACTTTTTATTTCCGGTTTGAACATCGATAACATAAAGATCGTCCTTCGACCAGCCTTCCCAGGAAAATTCACGCTGATAACGAAGATCCGAAAAGCCCATTACGAGCGTTGCATCCCAATTGAAAGTGGTTTTTATTTGAGGAATTTCCTCATTGGCCAGTTGCACCATTTTGCTACTAAGTATATGAAAGACCGCCTGATAATTTTTCATTCTATCCTTCTTGAGTTCCACATTTTGCTGTGTATAAAGACGCTTATCCTTATAGTGCCATACTTCCACATTAATAATTTCTTCAGAAAGGCGGCTTGTGTCCTGTAAAACAGGATATGGGGTTGTTCCAAAAAACAACATAGTGGCATTATCACTAAACCGGAGGA
>JAOUKG010000310.1 GCA_029882725.1 Cyclobacteriaceae bacterium | reverse complement strand
CTGTATTTTCAATGGGAGGAACCTCATTAAAAAACTGCATATACAAAATTACCATCAGGGCAATTAATGCGAAACCGATTACCTGGTTTTTATCCATGAACTATGATTTTTTATTTTTTATAATTGCTTTAATGAAATGAACAAACAACGGGTGAGGGTTCAATACAGTACTTTTTAATTCCGGGTGGAACTGTGTACCTATAAACCAGGGATGGTCTTTTATTTCGACAATCTCCACCAATTGAGTTTCGGGGTTTATACCCACGGGTTCCATACCGTGTTTTTTAATTTCTTCTAAATATTTATTATTGAATTCATAACGGTGTCTGTGACGCTCTTCAATTAAATTGGATTGATAGGCCATAGCAGATTTGCTTCCCTTGGCAAGTTTGCAAGGATAAGCCCCCAACCTCATGGTTCCACCTTTATCTATTATGGTTTTTTGTTCTTCCATCAGATCAATAACCGGGTA
The DNA here is from genome assembly GCA_029882725.1 of Cyclobacteriaceae bacterium. GTDB lineage: Bacteria > Bacteroidota > Bacteroidia > Cytophagales > Cyclobacteriaceae > JAHEMU01. Next base: position 4,209 of record JAOUKG010000310.1, on the reverse strand, counting down.
AGGTGTATTCTCATTAAATTCTGTAGAAGCTGCATCACTAAGTTTCAAAACATTTCGGGCAAATTCAACTACAGCACACTGCATACCCAGGCAAATTCCGAAGAAAGGAACTTTGTTTTCCCGTGCATATTTAGAGGCTAATATTTTTCCTTCAATACCACGCTCTCCAAAGCCGGGTGCAATCAGGATACCGTCCACTTTTCCTAATATTTTTTCAACACTTTCGTCAGTTACTTCTTCAGAATGGATAAGGTCTAAATTTACTTTACACTCATTTTCTGCTCCAGCATGAACGAATGACTCAATAATAGACTTGTATGCATCTGGAAGTTCAACGTATTTACCTACTAACCCTACGGTAATTTCATCTGTTGGGTTTTTTAATTTACCTAGAAAGACTTTCCATTGATCCAAATCAGGCTCAGACTTAGCAGGAAGTTTAAGTTTACTTAGTACTCTTTCTGTAAGTTTTTCTTTTCTCATCAACATGGGAACGTCGTAGATTGTAGGAGCATCCATAGCTTCTATAACCGAATTGATATTGACGTTGCAGAAAAGGGCTAATTTTTTTCGTATATCGTCCGGAAGTCTTTTTTCAGTACGACACACTAATATATCGGGTTGAATTCCAGCTTCGAGAAGTTGTTTTACTGAATGTTGAGTGGGCTTTGTTTTTAATTCACCTGCAGCTTTTAAGTAGGGAATCAAGGTAAGGTGTATTACGAGACTATTATGAGGACCTAAATCCCATTTGGCCTGCCGTACAGCTTCAATAAAAGGAAGACTTTCGATATCACCAACACATCCTCCAATTTCGGTAATAACAAAATCGTATTTACCACTTTCACCTAATAAATAGATGTTGCGTTTGATTTCATCGGTAATATGAGGTACCACCTGAACGGTTTTTCCCAAATATTCACCTTTTCGTTCTTTGGTAATTACATTGTTATAAATTCTACCTGTAGTGATGTTGTTGTCCTGGGAGGTAGTAATATTAAGGAATCGCTCGTAATGCCCAAGGTCCAGATCTGTTTCGGCACCGTCATCCGTTACGTAACATTCACCATGCTCATAAGGATTTAAAGTTCCCGGATCGATATTGATGTAGGGGTCAAACTTTTGGATAGTTACTTTATATCCTTTTGCTTGCAGTAATTTACCAAGGGAGGCGGAAATAATTCCTTTTCCCAATGATGAGGTTACGCCGCCTGTTACGAAAATATATTTAGTTGATGCCACTTAGAATTTCGGGTGATCTTACGGGTTGCAAAGGTATGGATTCAGCGCCACTTAACTAAATGAATTTTACAAAAATTAGAAAAATAGATGGTATTAGTTGTGATTCGGGTTTGATATGGCCGATAATGACCTTAATTTTGCACGAAGTTAAGCTATGGAATTAGATATAAAAACCGTCGATAGAGTATTAAGATACTCCTCAATAGATATTGTGACCCAAGCCGCATCGAATCTCAATGTCGAGGTTTATATCGTGGGTGGTTATGTTAGAGACCTGTTTTTGGAACGAAAATGCAAGGATATTGACTTTGTATGTTTGGGAAGTGGAATTGCATTGGCCAATGAGGTTGGGAAATTATTAGGAACCAAACCGGTAGTTTTTAAAAATTTTGGAACTGCCAGTTTGCGATACAAAGAATTTGAGCTTGAATTTGTTGGTGCAAGAAAAGAGTCTTACCGAAAGGATAGCCGGAACCCCATTGTTGAAGATGGCACTTTGGAAGAAGATCAAAAAAGAAGGGATTTTACAATAAATTCGCTTGCAATTAGCTTAAATAAGGGAAGTAGGGGTGAGTTGATTGATCCTTTTGGTGGTGTTCAGCATCTAAAGGAGAAAATGATTAAAACACCACTCGATCCAGGCATTACATTTTCGGAAGATCCATTGAGGATGATGCGTGCCATACGGTTTGCCTCTCAACTTAATTTTGATATTGATGCCGAGACGTTTGATGCAATTTCTGAATATAAAGGAAGGATTGGTATTGTATCACAGGAGCGTATAACTGATGAACTCAATAAGATTATTTTATCGCCAGTACCCTCATATGGTTTTAAATTGCTGTTTTATAGTGGGTTATTGCCTTTGATATTTCCTGAAATGCAGGCATTGCATGGTGTAGACAAAATTGATGGTAAAACACATAAAGACAATTTCTTCCATACCCTTCAGGTTTTGGATAATATTGCCGAAGTAACCGACGATTTATGGTTGCGTTGGGCTGCTATACTCCATGATATAGCAAAGCCAGCAACAAAGAGGTTTTTAAAGGGGCACGGTTTTACATTTCACGGACATGAGGATAAAGGGGCCCGGATGGTACCCGGAATATTCAGGAAAATGAAATTACCTTTGGGGCATCAAATGAATTTCGTTGCTAAGCTGGTTCGTTTGCATTTAAGACCCATCGCTTTAGTAAAAGAGGATATTACTGATTCCGCTTTGCGAAGGGTTCTTTTTGAAGCCGGAGATGACATTGACAGCCTCATGAAATTATGTAAAGCAGATATTACTTCAAAAAATGACCAAAAGGTTAAAAAATATTTACGGAATTTTGAGTTGGTAGAACAAAAGTTAATAGAAGTTGAAGAAAAAGACAGTGTAAGGAATTTTCAGCCTCCATTAAGTGGTGAGGAAATAATGGAATACTTTAATTTGATGCCATCAAAGGTGGTTGGGGTTATAAAGGAAGAGATTAAAGAATCTATTATTGAGGGGAGAATTAATAACAATAAAGAAGAAGCCTGGCAGCTAATGATTGACATGGGGGCAAAATTGGGATTGAAAAAAGAGGCATGATTTTAGTAAATAGATGAATAAATTCTAATTTTAGCACATAATTAAAAAACACATGAATAAGAGACTACTTTTTATTTGGTTCGTTTTGTTGGGGTGTACACAGATATATGCACAAGAAAATAAAGAAACAGCAACTCAGGTTGTTAGCCACGCTCAATGGAGTATAAACCACTCTTATAGGGTTTATCAAATTGCACTGGGTTTAAATGACATGGATGCAGCGAAGGGAGCATTGCTTGAAATTCTGGTAGAAATACCTAAAAACGATTCTATTTTGTTCGATTTAGCTTCTATTTATTTTCAAACTCAAAATTATGTTTCAGCAGCAACTTGTGCTCAAGAAGTATTAAAGTCAATGCCAAATCATCTGGGGGCATTGGAAATTTCTGCTATATCTTATGAAAATATAGGAGTAAATGATCGGGCAGTTTCCAGCTATGAGAAACTATATCTCAATACGGACGATTACGCAACTTTATATAAAACAACATTACTTCAATATGATTTAAAGCGTTACAATGAAGCTCTTGTGAATGTTGATATTTTGTTGAGTCGCAAAGAATCAGATGAGGCAAAATTGCCTTTGATAACTACCGGGAATGAACAAAAAGAATATATAATTCGTGTAGTGCTTTTGAATTTAAAAGGAATGATTAAACTGGAACTCGGTGATAAAGTAGCAGCGGAAAAGAGTTTTAAAGAGGCTATAGCTTTGGCCCCGGATTTTGCAGGAGCTGTTGAAAATTTGCAGGCTTTAAAAAAATAAATTAAGTTATATATAAATATTAATACAGCATTTTATGCCAGAGAGGTACACTTTAACTTCATCTGTAGAGAATCTTGAGGCAAAATTCAAATTTGAATTGCCCGAAATGTATTCTCCCAGATACAATGCCTCACCAGCGCAGCTTTTACCAGTAGTTACTTCTGTGGCTCCGGGTGGATTCTCCTATTTTTACTGGGGGATAATTCCCGGTTGGGCAGGTAACAAGACAATAAGTAATCGTTTATTACACATTGATGCTGGAGAAATAATATCCAAGGCGGGAGTTCGTAAATTATTGAGAACACAAAGGTGTATAATTCCAGCAGACGGGTTTTATATCTGGAAAAAAGTGAGTAAGAAATCCCAAATACCCTACAGAGTAATATTGAAGAATAATTTGATATTTTCAATGGCAGGTTTATGGGAGGAATTCGAAGATGAAAATGACCAAACACATCACACTTTCAGGATTATTCAAGTAAGTTCCCCAGCAGTTTTGGATGGTATTGAAGAGTTTTCCCCCGTGATTCTGGATGCAGAGGGTGAAAAAACCTGGATTGACTTGTCTTCAGACGATGAGTCATTACTCAAATTGTTGGCACCTATTTCGAATGCAAAACTT
>JAOUKG010000309.1 GCA_029882725.1 Cyclobacteriaceae bacterium | reverse complement strand
ATGATTAGCTGCTTCCTCCAACTCCCAACTGTTCCTTCCTGTTAATATACAGGCTCGGGAAGGTGCACATTTTGCATTTGGAGTAAACGCCTGGAAAAATAATAATCCCTCATTTGCTACTTTATCAAATGAAGGTGTTCTTACCCAATGAGTACCATATGCCCCGGCATGAGGAAATGATTGATCATCGGAAATAACAAAAAGGATATTTGGGGGATCAAATTCAACCTTTTTTGTCTCTATAGTGGAACAAGACAGCGTTATAATTAATATGTAGAAATTGAAAATCTTATAAAAACCCAATGATGAAAATTTGTGCATGATCACTTAGTTATCAACTTTATATTATAATTATAAGTTTAAATACCTAAATCTAAACAGATTTTACTTTGAAAAATCTCATTATTCTGTTTCTTTTTGTATCAACCTATTCTTTTACACAACATACAGAAAAAAACAAAAAAATAGCAGATACCCCGGGGGTAGTAATCAAAAATCAATAATATGTTTTTTTACCTTTATTGACTTATTATTTCCTCACCAGCCACAAGCCTAAAAAAGTGATCATTGCATTGAGCAATAATACCGTGTACCCCAAACCAAAACCCAACCATTCTACCGAGTTGTCATTTACAAGATAGGCCAAACCCGACGATAATACACAAATTACAGGCACCCATTTATCCCGGATATCCCAGTTGGTAAATAAACCAAAAACAAACATCCCCAATAAAGGCCCGTAGGTATATCCGGCAATGGTATAAACCAAATGGATTACACTTTCATTATTAACAGCTCTGAAAATCAGGATAAGAAATATTACGAACAAAGTAACCCCCAGATTAACTACTTTTCTCATTTGAATTTTTTGTTTTTCCGTTTTTCCTCCATCATTTACAAAATCTTTGTAGAAAGCGGTTGTAAGGGCTGTAAGGGCAGAATCTGCCGATGAAAAAGCAGCTGAAGCGATACCCAACAAAAATAAAAATCCGGCAAAAGCACCCAGATGCTCCATAGAAATCATAGGAAACAAACCATCGGTATTGGCGAATTCACCAGTTTCAGTAAAGGGTAGCGCAACTCCGTTTTTTTGCACATAAATATACAATAGCACCCCTAACGACAGAAAAACAAGGTTTGCCAAAACCAATATTACACTGTAAAAAAGTATGTTTTTCTGAGCATCTTTTAGGTTTTTACAGGTTAAGCTTTTCTGCATTTCATTTTGATCTAACCCATTCATTGCAATCGCAACCAACGCCCCGGCAACAAATTGTTTGAAGAAATAAGTGTCACTGTTTAAGTCCCAATTAAAAATAGTTGAATACTCATGGTTAAAAACAGTACTTCCTAAATTAGCCAAAGGTATATCAAGAACATTCACCAGGATAACTATGGTGCCAAATACAGAAATCAGCATAACCGAGGTTTGAAAAAAATCAGTATAGACAATCGTTTTTATACCTGCCTTCCGCGTATAAATCCATATTAAAACCAAAGTAATGACTACTGTTATTACAAAGGGAATATTGAAATGATCAAAGAAAGTAAGCTGGAGCACTTCCGCAACTACAAAAAGGCGAAGTGCAGCTCCAATGGATTGCGACAAAAGAAAAAATAAGGAACCTGTTTTATGGGAGTAAAAACCCAAACGTTGGCCCAAATATCCATATATGGACACCAAATTGAGTCTGTAGTACAAAGGAAGCAATACCCCTGCAATTATTCCATAACCCACCAAATAGCCCAACACCATCTGAAAATAAAAGAAGTTGCCATTACCTACCATTCCGGGCACGGAAATAAAAGTGATACCCGACAATGAGGAGCCTATCATACCAAAAGCCACCATATACCAGGTTGATTTTCTATTGGCAGTGAAATAGGTTTCAGAGTTGGTTTGACGTGATGTGAAATGTGCTATAAGAAGTAAAATACCAAAATAACCACCAAGAACAAGTAATATAAGAGTAGGACCCACTGTTTTCTGTTTATAAAAGCTCGAAATATCCGACACTTTTGTGTTGAATACAATAAATTTTTAGTGTTGTTTTGTGAATAATAAGGTAATCATTACACAACCATAATTGCGAAAGAGGTATGAATAATCCAAACAGCACAATTACAAAAATTAAAACACCCAATGAGGTGGCTATTTGTGCAAAGATATTCTCCGAATCTGAACCCTGGATCAGCCTTAAGATGGCAAGTAAGTATTTTCTGGATTTAATCAACAATCCTTTAAATGAAACATACACTCTTAAAGTAGAAAATGAAATTGCGGGAGTAATAATACTTCAATTGCAGGGCCCCATACCCGGATATGTAAAAAGCTTCGTAATTGATAAAAAATGGGCAGGCAAGGGATATGGAAAAGTTCTTCTGAAACATGCTGAAGAAAGGATTTTTAAAGACATCCCCAACGTATTTTTGTGTGTTTCGTCTTCAAATACCGGTGCATATACATTTTACCAAAAGTTGGGATACAAAAAAGTAGGTGAATTTGAAGACTACCTCATTAAAGGGGAATCTGAATTGCTTTTACGAAAGACCAAGGGACCTATGACTTGGATAAAGTAGTGATCTCTAGTTCAATATCTATGGTTTGTGCTATGGAATTATATCCACATAATACCAATAATAGGAGTCCTAATATCAATTTTTTCATAACATGATATAATTAATGCTCAATTTTATGGCCATCACGTACACTACTAAAGGTAAGATTCAGCAATTTCCAATTTTTCCCGGTTTTTTGATAGATTTCTGTTACTGTGAATTCAGTCGATACATCACTGCCCCGAACATGTGCCTCGAGTGTAATTCGGCTCCAAATTATGGCTGTTTTACCGAAAATTTTAACATCCGTGTCATGTACAATTGTATTCTTATACCAAATACTACCACTCTCTATGATTTCCAATTCCCGATCTTTTTTCCATGATCCGCTCATATGCACAAATTTGGATTCATTATGAAATAACGAGGCCAGTTCTTCAACATTTTTATCAGCCATCCAAACCCATTTTTGCTTTGAGAGATCTTTGATTTCCTGTTCTTGTTTGTTTTCTTGTGCCATTAAAATTTGTGCACTAAACATTAAAATTATAATGCCGAAAATTGATTTTTTCATATTCATGTGTATTATTGATTTTTAGATATACAATCTTACAAATACATTTTTTAGGAGTTAGTATACAATTTACGTTTTTTAGTACCACTATTACAGATGTATGTAGTCTGCCTTGAAAAATGAACTAGATTTGACTTGAAAAGTTATATTAATATGGAAGACAAGAAAACATTCGATAGTGTAAAGTCCTACAACGACTTTAACAACCATCCCACTCTACACCCATTGGTGAGCGTTTTGGACTTTTCGAAGGCAGACTTGAGGCATGGTTATAAAATGTCTTTTGGTATTTATACGATCATATTGAAGGAGGTAAAATGTGGTGATCTTGCATATGGCAAGAACACCTATGACTATCAGGAGGGAACGCTTATTTTTATAGGGCCAGGACAAATCATTGATGTTAGTAACAAAACAGAAGTCTATCAACCTGTGGGTATAGGGCTTACATTTCATCCTGATCTGGTGTTGGGAACACCTTTGGCCAAACAAATAGGAGAATGTGGTTTCTTTTCTTATAATCTTTCCGAAGCATTACATCTTTCAACTGAAGAAAGATTAACCATTCTTGATTTATTGTCCAAAATTGAAAATGAACTAAAACATCCGGTAGACAAACATAGTAAAAAGCTCATCACAGCAAATATCAGTCTGTTTCTAGACTATTGTGAACGTTTTTATGACCGGCAATTCATTACACGTCAACATGTTAACTCAGGGATTTTAGCCAGATTTGAAGAATTGATGAATGGCTATTTCTATTCTGAGAAGCCCTATTCAGAAGGACTTCCTTCTGTTGGATACTTTGCTGATCAGCTGAACTTATCGGCCAATTACTTTGGTGATGTTGTAAAGAAGGAGACAGGAAAATCGCCTCAGGAGTTTATTCAAAACAAACTCATTGATATTGCCAAGGATAAAATATTCGATTCGGAAAAGTCAGTAAAAGAAATTGCCTTTGAATTAGGTTTTAAATACCCTCAACACTTTAATAGGTTATTCAAGAAAAAAGTAGGGATTACTCCAAAGGAGTTTAGGGCGGGAAACTAATTTCTGTACTCAAGAGGTGTCAATACTATTTTAAATTGATATCCCCCACAAAAACAGGATAGTAAAGTAAATTAATTTTAAACCATTAAATTTACTGTTATAACAAGGTGGCCATCATTGGCCTATACACTCGACATGTGGTGAGTTGGTCAGTATCCAATAACATAAAAGCCGAGTAGTACAAGAAAGTAAATACCTGATACTTCATATTAGAAGAAACCCTCAATATTTAATATTACTGTTGAAAACAGAATGTTTGAACATTCAAAAAATCAATATTCAATTAAACAAAATGACGCTAACAGGATGTAATTTTTAAATTTATCTTAAAATAAATATATATTTAATGAATATAATTTAAAATAAATTATATGATTATGTGATATATTATTATCTTCATCAGATGTTTTTCTAACCTAAACAAAATAGAAATGAATAAAATCATCTTACAATCACAGATCAAATCTAAAGGCACTGCTTATGCACTTTGGTTTTTTCTTGG
>JAOUKG010000308.1 GCA_029882725.1 Cyclobacteriaceae bacterium | reverse complement strand
TCCTGTTAGGGGCGGGATGAAGGTAATTCGTTGTGGCTACAAAACTATAATCCCTACTGCGGGGGAATATTCAATTTGTTTTCCAGGCATTTGTAATTCTACAACTTTCAAATATTCTTTCTTTTTATAAATAATTTCCCTTTTCAGCAAGCACTATTTACTATTTCAACTACCCACATGTTTTTCTTCCAAAAAAGTCAATTGCCAGGATTAAAATACTATCGTATTTAATTTATTAGCGTTTTGATTTTTATAGCATGTGTTTATGAATTTTTGTTGTTATAATGTAAATAAAAAATACAAATTAATATTGTTTTATTGAATTTTTGGTTTAAATTTAAATACGTTAAAGTGTGTTATGTTAAACCAAACTTAAATTAACCATGAAGAGAGTATTTAGTTTCTTGTTTTCCAGGTATTATTTACCTGTTTTATTTGCCTTGTTGTTTGCTTGTCAGCCTGATGAGGTAGGAGTTCGCGATAATATTATGTCGGATACTGTTCAGGATCGGGAAAATGCATATATAGTGATGTACAAGCCGGATGCCTTAACCGGTATGCGGGGGGTTACTAATTATGCAGATCGTATTGCCTACGTTCAGGGCGAATCTATGCGTCTTGTAAGAAGTTTAGGAACCGATTTTGGACGAATAGAGCAGGTTTATGGTGGAGTTATTATGGGTTTTTCCATAATAATCAATGATCCCTCAAGGTTGGACGTGTTAAGGAATGATTCCAGAATTGATTACGTTGAAAAAGACAAAATAATAACATTGGGCCGGCCTTCAGCAGACGCCAGACCAGGTGGCGGCACCCCGCCACCGCAGGAAGTTCCCTGGGGAATTACTCGTGTAAATGGTGGAGTTAACTATACAGGATCTAATGTAGCCTGGGTTATCGATACCGGAATTGACCTTGATCATCCTGATCTTAACGTAGATGTAAATGCCAGCAGATCTTTTCTTTCCGGAAAAGATGCTACAGACCCTAATGATTACCATGGGCATGGTTCCCACGTAGCTGGAACTATTGCTGCTTTGGATAATTCGGAAGGTGTTAAAGGGGTAGCTGCCGGAGCAACAGTTATTGCAATTCGCGTACTTGACCGTCGGGGATCCGGATTCTTGTCTGGTGTAATTGGGGGTGTTGATTATGTTGGAGCCACTGGTAGTGCCGGTGATGTTGCTAACATGAGTTTGGGTGGCGGTGTATCTCAGGCATTGGATGATGCTGTTGTCGCAGCCTCTCAGGGAGGTGTGAAATTTGCGCTCGCAGCAGGAAACGAAAGCGATGATGCCAATAATCATTCTCCAGCCAGAGCCAATGGTGCCAATATTTATACGATATCTGCAATGAATAGCCAGGATATATTTGCCAGTTTTTCAAATTATGGAAATCCCCCCATCGAATATTGCGCTCCGGGTGTTAGTGTGTATTCTACATGGAAAGATGGTGGCTATAACACAATTAGTGGTACCTCCATGGCAACACCCCATGCGGCAGGTGTTCTGCTTTTAGGGCCTGCCCGAACCAGTGGAACGGTAATTGGTGATCCTGATGGAAATGCAGATCCAATTATTTCCCATTAATGGTGTGAATAATCAGTGAAGGAACAGTACGAATTAGTACCATATAAATAATAATTTTAGTACTTTGAAAAGAAGGCCATCATTTAATGGCCTTCTTTTTTTATGTTTATATTGCAATTAACAAACAACCTAACCTGTTATGAAAAATCTTGTGCTATCTTTTCTTGTGATTTTTTTGCTGACTGACCACTTTGTTGTGGCCCAGAAAAGAAAATCCAACAAAAATTCTGTAAAGACAAGTGCCGCAACGGCAATGGATACTTCCCTTTTTAAAGGACTGAAGTGGAGAAATATTGGCCCTTTCAGGGGCGGGCGTTCTGTAGCCGTTACGGGTGTGCCCGGAAATGATCAGGTCTACTTCATGGGCAGTACGGGTGGAGGTGTATGGAAAACGGAGGACGCGGGAACTTCCTGGAAGAACATGTCGGATGGTTTTTTCAAAACAGGTTCGGTGGGAGATATTAAAATTAGTGCTTCCGATCCCAATGTGATTTATGTGGGTATGGGGGAACACGCCGTTAGGGGTGTTATGACTTCTTATGGTGATGGGGTGTATAAATCGGAAGATGCAGGAAAGACATGGAAACATATGGGACTTGAGCTCACTCGTCATATTTCAGATGTAGTTATTCACCCTACAAATCCTGATGTTGTTTATGTTGCAGCACAGGGTACTCCTCATGGTCCGTCTGCCGACAGAGGCATTTATAAATCCATTGATGGTGGAAAAAACTGGAAGAAAGTGTTATTTGTCAATGAATCTACCGGCGCATCAGGACTTTCCATGGATCCCAATAATCCACGCATTATGTTTGCGGCATTTTGGGATCATATACGTTTCCCCTGGCAGGTAAAAAGTGGGGGAGAAGGCTCTGGAATATATAAAAGTACCGATGGAGGGGAAACCTGGAATAAACTTTCCAAAGGACTCCCTGAAATGATGGGAAAAATAGGTGTTTCGGTTTCAGGAGCAAATTCCAACAGGGTTTATGCTGTTATTGAAGCCGAAAAAGGAGGTGTCTATCGATCCGATGACGGCGGATCCAGTTGGAAACAAGTATGTGCCGACAGGATTACAATTACCCGTTCCTGGTATTATATGGAGATTTTTGCCGATCCAAAAGATGAGGAAACGGTTTACGTACTCAATGCTCCGGCATTACGCTCGATTGATGGAGGAAAGACCTTTACACCCATGCCTGTAGGACATGGCGATACGCACGATCTGTGGATCAATCCCGAAAATACCAACAATTTTATACTGGGTGACGACGGAGGGGCGGAAATCACTTTTAATACAGGAAAAACCTGGTCAAGGCAGGATACTCAACCTACGGCGCAGTTTTATAGGGTAAATACAGACAATCAATTCCCTTATAAGGTTTATGGAGGGCAACAAGACAATTCTTCGGTTATTATTGACAGCCGGAGTTTCTACGGAAGTATAGGTTGGAAAAACTGGACGTACGGTCCCGGCTGTGAAAGTGCTTATCTGGCCTTTGATCCCAACCATCCGGAAATAGTTTTAGGAGGCTGTTACCAGGGAATTATTGAGCGGCTTGACACCAGAACGCTTACCCAAATGACAGTAATGGAATATTCCAATATTGGTCTGGGAACTACCCCAACCGATTTGAAATACAGGTTTAACTGGAATGCTCCCATAGTGGCTTCACCACAAAATCCTCAGGAAATTTACCATGGAGGAAATGTTGTTTTTAAAACATCTGATTATGGCATGACCTGGAAAGAAATAAGCCCCGACCTTACCCGAAATGACAAAAGCAAGCAAGTTCAGGGGGGTGCTCCATTTACAAACGAAGGGGCCGGTGGAGAAAATTACAATACAATCCTGTACATGGCCTTGTCTCCGCATAAAAAGGGTACAATTTGGGTGGGATCAGACGATGGTCTATTGAATATGACTGAAAATGATGGAGAAACCTGGGCCAAAATCAATATTCCTGGTCTTCAGGAAACTATGATCAACTCCATTGAAGTGAGTCCTCACGATGACAATACGGTTTATGTGGTGTCTACCCGATATAAACTCAATGATTATAGTCCCATGGTACACAAAACCACAGACAAAGGAAAAACCTGGACAAAAATAATAGATGGTATCGGGAAATATGACTTTATCAGGGTAGTTCGGGAAGACAAAAAGGTAAAAGGTCTTCTCTATGCTGGTGCCGAAACCGGTCTATACGTTTCCGTTAATGGGGGAGGAAATTGGACTAAGGTACAATTGAATCTGCCCGTTGTACCTATTAATGATTTGATCATTCAGGATAACGATCTGGTAGCAGCCACTGCAGGTCGTGCTTTTTGGATATTGGATGATCTGTCTGCATTCCAGCAATCGAAAGGAATGTTTAGTGAGAATATTAAATTATATACTCCCAAACCGAATTACCGTGTGAGTTTTGGAGGAAGACCTCGTTCTTCTGAAGGTCAAAACCCTTCCATAATGGCTTTTGATTATTACTTACCTTTAGATAAAGACAGCAGTGAATTGATATTGGAAATATACAATCAAGCAGGCGATTTGATTAGGACTTACAGCAGTGAGAAAGATCCGAATGCAAAACCCTTTCCCGGAGGTCCCCAGCCGGAACCTGTACTGGGTAAGAATAAAGGAATTAATCGATTTGTGTGGGACATGAGGGTAGAAACGTTACCTGCTGTTCCGGGAGTTTTTATTATGGGAAACTACTCGGGGTATATGGTTAGTCCTGGAAAATATACTGCAAAATTAAAAAGGGAAGACTATGTGTCTGAAGCAGTTTTCGAATTGTTACCTGACCCAAGACTCGATTATGCTCAATCGCAATACCTGGAATTGGAAACATTTTTGAAAACTATTCAGGAGCAAATTGTTGATATTCATGTTTCTGTTACAAAAATAAGAAGTGTTAAAGATCAGGTAAATGCTTACGCCAAATGGTATAAAGAGGAGACAAAAGCGGACACCTTGATTAGTTTAGGAAAGACCATTCTGGAGAAAGTAGAAAAGTGGGAAAATACCTTGATCCAACCCAAGCAAAAAACATTTCAGGATGTGATTAATTTTCCAAACCAACTTAGTGCAGAATTA
>JAOUKG010000307.1 GCA_029882725.1 Cyclobacteriaceae bacterium | reverse complement strand
AATAGTTGGAAATCCGATCATCCTAAAATTCCCCGCAGGGATGCTATGCACGAGTTCCAACTATTATGGTGGGGGGGTGAAGTAATAATATGCCTAAAAGCAAAATCCGATCATCCGAAAAATCTTTCTAATCAGGGTTCAAACATTAAGGTAGTGACAAAGTATCACCTCTTGTTGCCGGATTTGCGAATCTGCAATCAATGCCGTTTACTTAAGTCCTATAATAACCAAAGTGTTTCAGTATGAATGGTTGTCTGGATTCATGATACACGATTCGGGAATCTCGACATCAACAAGATCCTGAACAATCTTAACAAAACCCAACCCTCCAACTCCTAAAACCTACTCCAAAGGCTTCTACCCGTCAGGCAACTGGCCAACTGCACAAATAGACAGAAACTATCCGTTTCATGAAATTAAACGTTTAATACTTTGGGAGGCCTTGAGTGTTTCAGTTTATTCTGGTACTTTTATAAAAACAGAAGAAAGGACTATGCATAAGAGGGGTCAGGTTCATTTTTCATGGGGATGAAACTTAACACTAACCAAAATGTAATATCTATGAAAGTGGTACAAATTAAGGAAGAACTTTATAATTATATTGAATCAGCAGACACAAGACTCTTGAAAATGCTTCTTGCGGTTGCTCAGACTTACATCAGGGAGGATTATACTCTTCCCGGCCCACCCATGGATCGCGATACTCTCAGGTCGAGAATCAAGGCAGCTAAAGCTAGAATCGAGGAAGGAAAATTCACTACACAGGAGGACTTGGAAAGTGAAATGGAAAAATGGTAAGGAAAAAGCTGCCTGTTCTTTGGGACGATGAAGCAAAAAAGTCTCTCAAAAGCATCTATAAATATATTATAAAGAGGGATTCTGCAGAAGCAGCAAAAAGGGTCAGGAATGAAATAACCAATCAGACCAAAACATTAAATGGTTTTCCTGAAAAATATGAACGGGAGCATAATCTGGAAGACAAACCAGGCAATTATCGTTATATGATAATATGGAGTTATAAGGTTATTTATGAAGTAACGCCAAAGGCCATACATGTTCTTGATGTTTTCCACACAAGTCGCAATCCTTCAAAAATTTTCAAACGCAAGTGATTCTTTACAAATTAACAAATCAGTGAATTTGCCCATTAACTAATGTTGAAATCTGGACCGGACAGAAAATTCGACAAGGCATCGATAACGTTACAGATTCCGGTGGCATTTACCTCCTTTCTAGTGCTTTGAATCGCGGATTTACACGGAATGCAAACGGAATTTCACGGAGAGGCCTTTTTTATATTATACAAGTGTCATGTCAATTCCTGGGTGTTGTATAAGTTGTTATGAATGCATGTATTGATAATTATAACCACCAATAATTCTCCGAAACAATGGGTTGAAACCTTAGAGGATGAAGTGCTGCGACCGCTTTACTTAACGAATGGCTCTTTCGATGTGAAGTAGTAAAACTGGAGGGAGAAAGTTTTAGAATGGAGAATAAGGAAAAAACCATTTTCAATGAAAAAGATTTAACCAAAAGTGGGGAAAGTTAATTTCGAAAATTTGGTGAAATTTAATTTGCTATTTACATCTAATAACATTGATTACCATAGGTTATCATACGATCAAGGCTATTTATGAAAATCCGGTAATAAGTTTACGGAGTGAGTAGGTGTTTTTTAGGAAGGCGGAGGTAATGTGAAAAAGCCAAAATCTGTTAGATGCAACTAATCATTCCACCCATAACTTCTCCAGGTTTTACTTTCGGAATAGTACTTTTCCGTAACCAAAAAACCTCTCGAATAACTAATACTATAGCCATCCTTATTTTCTAGTCTGACATATTCAATGCCCATATTTGAATGATATTGTATGGGAAATTCACCTGTATTTTTCCTAATCAGCTGAACTTCACTTATTATTTTCTCACACCTAAATCCCTGAATTTTATCAACGATGAAACCAGAGGATAATTGAGAAAGTATAAAAACGGGAAGTATTGAAACTAATAATACAGCTTTTTTAGTGTTTAGATGTTTGGAAAACAAGCTTATTACTAAATACACAATACTTGAAATGATCAGGATTGCAAAGGGAATGATTAAATAAAACATTTCTATTACTACCAAAGATGGGATGAAAGGAAAAATCACACCTAATAGTAAAATAGGAATTATTATAAATTTAGTAATTGACATATGAATCTCTAGTACCCTTTTTGGCCATAGTTTTTAATAGCCACTAATCGTTTTGAAATATGCGGATGGGTTAAAAACTTTTCACTCAACCAAACCCAAAAACTGCTTTCAGAAGCTACATCCTCGATGTATCGATTCACATCAATCTTGGAGTGTATTTCTTTGCCTGTTGCCAATATCAAAACTCCTTCCACTGCACCTTTATTCGAAAAATGATATCCAATTCTATCACACGTATATTCACACCCTCTGGAATGCGCCTGTTTTAAAAAAGGCACAATTAAAGACGGCAACAACCACATTTCTTTATTCAAATGCCTCCTTTTAATATGTCCAAGTTCATGGCCAATCACAAATTTAACAACATCAAAATCCCCCTTTAAAGCCGTTTCAACCACTTCAGAATAAAGAACGAGAAATTTTTTCCTTGCAAACTTTGTCACAAAAGCATTAAAATGTCCATAAGATATGTAAACTTCAGGCACTGCATTTAGCCCAAGTGCTTCTGCCTGATCTGTGATAATTTCAAACAACTCAGGATATTGATGCTCACTTATCTTTACTGCATTTCCCTTAATCATTCCAATAAAAAACCCTTGAGTAATTCTTCCCATTAAAAATAAAACCAAAACAATTACACCTAAAGTCAGAATTTGGATAAGTCCAACTGTAGCAGATTGCATAAATCCATTTATTATGAATAAAAAAATAACTAAATAACTGGAAATACTAATGAACACTCTCAGATTGTAATAAATTGATTCTTTTGAGTGAACTCCTACATTATCCAATGTTTTGAAAGAGCCACTGTTGGTTGTTTGATCAAATATTGAATGATTTAATAATTTTTCTTTGGCTCCATTTTTCGTTTTATACCACTCATCCACATCTTGATTTTGAAAATAGTATTGGGCCAAATATTCTAAAAATCCACTTTTATTTTCTTCTCCAACAAGTTCGAGGGTAAATTCATTGCCTAGTTGATTTACGAAGAATTTTACATCATTTTCATTAACTTCTTCGGTAAATGTAACACTACCATTATCTTTTTTTGAGTCAACTGCTTTGTATAATTCATATAGATTTTGAAAATCTTTCAATTGATTGTTGAATAAAATCCATTTTTTATAATCCTTTTCAATGTTTTTGTATTCTTTCATATATCTATAATATCATAATTACCAATGTCAGCAATAAAAATAGCTGAATTTCAGAATTGCTTTTATTACAAATCTAATTCATTTTATTCTTAAATTCATAATTCTATCTATCCACTTTTTCAGTATTTGAAGGATTTTCTTGCTGATTAAGGGGTTACAAGGCCTTGTTGAAAACGTCTTGGTATAGAAATGCTTTATTGTTGTTTCATCTTTTTCGAAACCAATATACGATACCCCATCCTTCTCAAATTTTAAGCAAAAAAAAACGGCATGATTTCTCATGCCGTTGCAGTCCGTAGGGGAATCGAACCCCTGTTACCAGGATGAAAACCTGGCGTCCTAACCCCTAGACGAACGGACCTTATATTTCAAATTTTTAATACCTTCTTTTAGGTTTTCTCAATACAAATCGCCTTGATAAAGGATGTGATTTTTGCGACTTTTTTAATTATTTCGCTGAATTGAGGTGCAAATATAGAAGTCCCAATTTTAATTACCAAAAAGCTGACGAAAATTTTTTAAAAAATTTTCAAAAGGGCGAAATC
Source organism: Cyclobacteriaceae bacterium (assembly GCA_029882725.1). Lineage (GTDB taxonomy): Bacteria > Bacteroidota > Bacteroidia > Cytophagales > Cyclobacteriaceae > JAHEMU01. Next base: position 790 of record JAOUKG010000307.1, on the reverse strand, counting down.
ATATCGCTTCACGGCCTTCTTCGTGGGTTCTAATTCGAATGCATCGCTCCAATGGCATCACAAAAATCTTACCTCCGCCTACCATTCCATCTTCATTGGGTACGGCGGCCGCCATAATGGCATCGATGGTAACATCCACAAACTCATCGTTCAATGCAATCTCAATTCTCATTCCGGCGGTCAGATTGGGAATCATTTTTTTGCCCCGATAAATTTCTTCATCCGACTGAATTCTTCCATGCCCCGAAACCCTGGAAACCGTTATTCTCTTTATATCTGCATTGAAAAGGGCTTCGCGCACCTGATCAAGTTGATTTTCTCTAATTATTGCTACTATTAATTTCATCTTTTATCTTAATTAGGGTTTACCATTCCATATCCTTTTTCACCGTGATAAAAATCATCCAGACCTTTTAATTCAGCCGTTGAAGAAGAACGAAGTTTTACAAATTTATCCAAAACAAAAAGAATAAGCCAGGTTACAAAGGCAGCATATGCAATTGCGATGCCTACTGCAGCGGCCTGAATACCTAATTGTTGCCATGTACTCCAACTTCCCCCATTGGCAATAGCGGCATCTGCCATCCATTCTTCCCTAATAAAGAAAACAAGCATCAGAGCCCCCACAATTGCGCCTACGCCATGAATCCCAAAAGCATCCAGGGTATCATCATAACCTAATTTATTTTTTAGAATAACAGCATAGTAACACATAGCACTTGCTGCTAACCCCAATAATATAGCTCCTCCGGGTTGTACAACCCCGGCTGCAGGTGTAATTGCTACCAAA
>JAOUKG010000306.1 GCA_029882725.1 Cyclobacteriaceae bacterium | reverse complement strand
CCCAATCCGTTAGCTATGCACACTATAGGGCTTCTATGTAGGGTCCCTTTATTGGTTATTACTGAAAACTGACCCTCTTCGTCTTTTTCAAGAGTTTCCACCCGTTCCCCAAGCGTAAATCCCGGGTGAAAAGGCTCAATTTGTTTTAACAGATTATCGATTAAATCGCCAGCCAAAACTTCAGGAAATCCAGGGATATCAAAAATGGGTTTCCCCGGATATATTTCTTTCAACTGACCACCGGCATAAGGAAGGGCATCTATTAAATGACACCTTAATTTTAACAAACCTGCCTCAAAAACGGTAAAAAGTCCCACAGGACCAGCCCCTATTATTATTATATCTGTTTGGATCATTCTATTTTTCTTTTTTAATATTTCAACTATACCTACCCCACAATAAAATCTTTTGTAACCTTGTTCAATCTGTTCACTTTTTCCTCAAACGTACCCACCAGACTTTTCCTGTATTGATGAAGGTTTTCAACCAAATCATTCATATGCTCCGGCAATATCCTTTCAAATAACTGCCGCAATCTCTTCGCCAAAACGGGAGATTTACCATTGGTAGAAATGGCCAGTTTAACGTGACCTTTAGTAACTATTCCCCCAAGATAAAAATCACACAGTTCGGGTGTATCTGCCACATTAACCAACAAATTCCTACTCCTAGCCTCATTGTGAATCCGTTGGTTGAGTGTTTTGTCATCGGTAGCTGCAATTACTATGTGCTTTCCATCAAGATCTGATGTTTCATACTTTTTCAAAAAAGGAATGCAACGATGTTTTTCAACAAGTCTTAATAATTCTTCCCTAAAACTTGTAGCCACAACCTCGACTCGTGACTCCGGACTGGATTTAAAAAGAAAATGCAGTTTTTCTTCCGCTACATTTCCACCTCCAACTACCAAAATATTTAATCGGGTAGTTTTTAAAAAAACAGGATATAATTCATTTCTTTCCATTTTTGTTTTTAATTAAATCTCAACTAATCCACTTTTTTGCTTTTCAAAATATGAAAATATACCATCTTTCCATTTTGAACTTAGAGCCACAACTTCACCAATGATGATAATTGCAGGATTGCCCAGCTGCTTTTTAAAAACCATTTTTTGAAGTGTTTTGATTGTGGCCATACCCCACTTTTCATCAGAAGTAGTACCATTTTGCACCACCGCTACTGGAAGATCTCCCTTTCCCGCATGAACAAAACAACTCACTATTTCCTCCATCTTTCCCATACCCATCAAAATCACTACCGTAGCCGTTGACTTGGCTGCCAGCTGTACATCATTTGAAAGTTTATTTTCTGAAGTAGTACCCGTAATTACCCAAAAACTTTGTGCAATATTCCGGTGAGTCAACGAAATGCCAGCACATGTTGGTACTGCCGTACAGGAGCTTATACCTGAAACTACGTCCGTAGAAATACCAAATGATGCAGCATACTCAATTTCCTCATTTCCCCTTCCAAAAATAAAAGGATCTCCTCCTTTCAATCTCACCACATTGCCATAATTCAATGCATATTTAACAATCATTTCATTAATCTCATCTTGAGTCTTATGATGAATTCCCTTCCTTTTACCAACAAAAACCTTTCTTGCCAAAGGAGCATATTTAAGCAATTCAGAATCAACGAGCGCATCATACAACACTACATCTGCTTTTTGAAGAGCCTTTACCCCCTTTACGGTAAACAGTTCAGGATCCCCCGGCCCCGCACCTACCAGTGTTAATTTTGGCTCATTCATGTATTTCATTTTCCAAATCTTTTAAACGATACTTATCTACGATTTTTAAAAATTCTTTTGCTTCGAGAAAATAGCTTTTGGCAAATTCTTCCGAGGGCTCATTTTTGTTGATACTCAACACAAAATCATTAAAGCTATATTGGCCAGGTATTTCAATTCTCCCAGTTTCAACAAATTTTTCATTGAACAAATGCATCAAAGCATGATGCGAGGGTGCCTGTTCCCCTTCGGAAGTAAGCAACGCCTTTGCTGTATTTAGAATGACTGTATAACTATGGTATATAGAATCTGCCCAGCGGGATTCACTAAATGCCCTTTCTGCTTCATAAAGTTTTTCTTCCGATTCCAACAAAAGGGTGGCCACCAAATCAATCACCACTCCGGCACATTCACCTGTACCAATTTCCTTTAAATAGGGTGCCGAATGCCCCCAGTCTATAAAATCATCTTCACTCAAGTTTGCTGACTCCCCAAATCGTTTTAACAAATCATAAAAATAGTTTTTTCCACGTCGATCATAGTATTCCAAAAAGGACTCATTGGATTTTACATATTCATAAAAATCATCCAGTAATACACGTAATGCATCTGGACCTTTTTTTGAGGGTATTTTAATAATTTTATCAGCAAATCTACCTCTTCCTTCGCCCAAGGTACCTCCACCTAATAACACCTGAAGTGCCGGTGCTATCTTTTTCCCCGCATTTATAGACATACCCTGAAACCCTATATGGGCCATCATGTGTTGACCACAACTGTTCATACACCCACTTATTTTAATAACAATTTCCTTATCAGAAATTAATTGAGAATACTCCCTCGCAATTAGTCTTTCCAATTCAAGAGTGATACCTGTACTGCTCGCGATCCCAAGATTACATGTATCAGTACCAGGACATGCTGTGATGTCCACTGACCGGTTGTAACCGGGATCGGTAAACCCCAAGCTTCTTAATTCCTGATAGAAAAAGGGGATTAAATCTTCACGAATGTTACGAATCAAAATATTCTGACGTAAGGAAAACCTCAACTCATTCCCTGCATAATTTTTAATTAAATAAGCCAAACTACGGGCAGCAGCGGAAGTGAAATTTCCCAAGTTTACCTTGATGCCTATAGCGTATAACCCCTTTTGTTTTTGAGGTAAAACATTGGTGGACTTCCATAAATAATAACTTTCATCAATGGGCTCCAATAATTTAACAGGTTCGTAATCTTCCTGAAAAGGAATTATTTCTTCATAATATTCAATAGGGTATATCTTATGCTTCAAAGCCTTGCGCTCCTCTTCCAATAGATTTAAAAACACATCAATACCTTCTTCCTTTATAAGAAATTTCAACCGGGCCTTTAACCTTCTTGCTCTTTCTCCGTATCGATCAAAAACTCTTAATACAGCCTCTGCAAAAGGAATAATATGTTCAGTAGGAAGAAAATCATATATTTTATCAGCATGTCTGGGTTGTGAACCCAAACCTCCCCCTAAATAAACCCTAAAACCCTTTTCTCCTTCAATAATTACAGGAATAAAACCCAGATCATGTATATATGCCAAACCCGTATCGTCTTCAGATGATGAGAAAGAAACTTTAAATTTTCTTCCCATTTCCTGACAAACAGGGTTTCTCAAAAAATAGGAAAAGAAAGCCTGAGCATAGGGAGTAACATCAAACGGCTCTTTAGGATCAATACCGGCAGTTTCCGAAGCCACCACATTACGTACTGTATTTCCACAAGCTTCGCGTAAAGTAATATTATCCTTCTCAAGATCGGCCCATAATTCGGGTGTCCTATCGAGACTTACATAATGAATTTGAATATCCTGACGTGTAGTAATGTGTAAATTTCCCGTAGAGTACTCATCCGAAACAGCAGCTATCCGTTCCAACTGCTCAGAAGTAATTTTCCCATAAGGTAATTTTATCCTTATCATTTGCACGCCAGGCTGACGTTGGCCGTAAACACCCCGGGCAAGTCTAAGGCTTCTAAATTTCTCTTCATCAACTTTACCTTCTTTAAAAAGCCTGATCTTTTTTTCCAATTCCAGAATGTCTCTTTCTACAACTGGATTTTCTAATTCTGTTCTAAAACTCTGCATATTTATTATTTAATGTCAAAACTTATAAAAACCTCTTTAAACAAATCTGGAATAGGCTTTTAAGAATAGTGAACTCAAAAAAAAAGCCCTTCCAATGTTGGAAAGGCTTTTGCTCATTTAATATCTCTATTGCTTACAAAATGACATACCCTTCCCTGGTTCGACAAGGACAGCACATCATTATATGTTTTGCGATAAAATTCATGTCACAAAGGTAAAAGAACCCAACTAACTATAACAAAGAGAAGGCTTATTTATTGATTATTATTTAAAATTTTAAGAATATTATTGAATTTACCTCAATAAACAACCGTATTATAAAGCAATTATTGCGTTTTTAATAAAATCAGTACCAGGAACATATTTACATATATTAATGTCTCTACCCCATAGTATTATATGGATTTTGATCATGCGCATGGTTTTCTGAAAACATTAAAACAAGGTTGGAACAATTACATATACCACTTTGAACTATTATTTACTGTAAAATTAAAATGAACACAAAGCAGGTGGTTTATTTTAAAATATTCATTTAGAAATTTGGCCATTTGGGATTTGAAAGGAATCTGATCCCGTTTCTTGATATTTTTTGTTCTATCATTTTACCTGCCTTGCATTCTTCGCTTTTGAATCACTTTTGAATCAAAATTTCCGTATCTACCTCTACTACCACTTAACTATAAGGCATTGCATTCAGGATTAACCCGGCTTGAGCTAAATACATAATTTAAGTGTGTGATAAACGGCTAATAATGGCTGCTTTTTGTAAATTACCACAGGGGAGGGGAAGATGCTATATCCCTACAAAATAATCCCCATAGACCAAAATTTATAAGCTCCTCACCCT
>JAOUKG010000305.1 GCA_029882725.1 Cyclobacteriaceae bacterium | reverse complement strand
CCATCAAGTATATGCACATGAAGCCTTTCAAGCTCTGACTTGTATTGATGTATAAAATGCACTCCAACTCCTTCATCTCCCATTAAAAAGTTGCCAATACCCATTACAAGTATATTGGATTTTCCGCTGTTATTATGATTATTTGTCTTCATTTTCTGTATTTTGTTCTTCACTTTTATTTTTATTTTCGAGAATATCCTCTTCGATAAACTTCCACCCTCCTATTATGCTTGAAAGTTCCCCACGTCCTTCTACATAGTCGTGATACATTACTAAATGAACATGGATAATGGTAAATACAATAAAGATCCACATTGAAGCATGGTGAATGAATCTTACAAACATATCTCCACCTAATAGTGGAATTACCCAATTAAACAGTTGTGGAAACCAACTTTCAGACATGGGTGCATACAATGCAAACCCGGTAAAAACCATTACCAGAGACACAATAAAAATGATAAAATAAGAAAATCCTGCCAATGCATTATGACCTATTGACAGGTGTGTATCATTTTTAATCATCAGTACATCGAGTTTAATGATTTCCCACGCTTCCTTCCACTGTTTTTTGCTTAAAGGCAGAAAATTCCTCCAGTTTTCCCATTTATTGGCTCCTATAAAAGCCCAAAATACCCTAAATATCCAGTTTACAGTGAAAATCCAGGCTGAACCGAAATGAATAAACCTGTTTATACCAAACCAATAGTTTTGCGAAGCTTCACTTTCTTGCAATAGAGCAGGTGGATTTCCAATAATATAACCGGTTACAATCAAACTCATTAACGACACTACATTGATCCAATGGAAAATCCGTGTGGGAACTTGAAAAACATAAATTCTCCGCATGGGTCTGTATAACATATTACTTGAAACCGATCTACTTGTCATTTCCGTAAACTCTTTTCCTGGTTTCATTGTATAAGTGTTTATTAGAATGTTTCCAATTGATGTACATGCTTTCCCTTTTCATCATAAAGGTGAACCGCACAGGCCATACAGGGATCAAATGAATGAATGGTGCGTATTATCTCAAGGGGCTGATCTGCATCATAAACCGGTGTGCCCAACAGGCTTGATTCATAGGATGACCTCTGACCCTGTGGATCTCTCGGTGAAGAATTCCAGGTACTGGGTACCACTAACTGGTAGTTTTCTGTCTTTCTATTTTTGATTACAATCCAATGGGCCAAAGCACCACGAGGCGCCTCTGTCATACCTACTCCGTAAGCTTCTTCAGGCCAGGTTTCGGGTTCCCATTTATCTGTATTGGCCATGCGTTCGTCTCCATTTTTGATATTGGTAATCAATTGATGGTAAAACTGATCTGCCCAATCGCAGGTAAGAACAGTTTCCATGGCACGGGCTGCTGTTCGGCCTAGTGTTGAAAATAGTGCGCCAACGGGAGCGTTGAGTTTTCCCAATGTATCATTTACTATATCCTGAAACTCAGTTCTTCCACTGGCATATCCCACCAACATCCTTGAAAGTGGACCCACTTCCATCGCTTTTCCTCTCCAACGGGGTGTTTTTACCCAGGAATATTTTCCGTCAATATTCAGATTATCAAATGGAGGTTCCGGGCCTGTAAAATTTAACTCGGTCTCTCCTTTCCAGGGAGACAAACCTTCCTCATCTCCGCCTTTGTAGGAATACCAACTGTGTTTTATATATTCCTTAATTTGGTCTTCATCTTTACCGTCTACTTCATGTACTTCGTTTAGGTTTCGGTCCAGTATTATTCCTCTGGGGAATTTGAAACGGCCAACATCAGCATATCCGTTTTCAGGCAAATCGCCAAAAGCCATATAGTTGGATAATCCTCCACCAATTCCTGCCCAGTCCAAATAGTAGGGAGCTACCGCCAGAACATCCGGCCAGTACACTTGTTCCACAAAAGCTCTTGCGTTTTTGAGTAATTCGCCCACATGAGCCAGTCTTTCGGCATTTAGGGCGTTAACCTCATTGGTATTGATTGGACAAGCCATGCCTCCTACAAGATAATTGGGGTGAGGGTTTTTGCCACCGAAAATGGCATGTACTTTTACAATTTCCTTTTGCCATTCCAAAGCTTCAAGGTAGTGGGCTACGGCAATCAAATTGATTTCAGGAGGAAGTTTGTAAGCAGGGTGACCCCAATATCCATTGGCAAAAATACCGAGTTGCCGACTCTCCACAAATCGCTTAATACGGGCCTGAACATCTGCAAAATAATTGGGTGAACTCTTAGGATATCTTGATATAGAAGATGCTATGCGTGAAGTTTCATTTGGGTCCGCCTTTAAAAGGCTTACAACATCTACCCAATCCAATGCATGGAGATGGTAAAAATGAACTACATGATCATGGATATACTGCGTGCAAAACATCAGGTTTCTCACGAGTTCAGCATTTGGAGGAATTGTGATTCCCACAGCGTCCTCTACTGCCCTCACCGAGGCAAGAGAGTGGACTGTTGTACACACTCCACAGGCACGGCCGGTAAATGCCCATATATCTCTGGGATCCCTGCCTTTTACTATTTGTTCAAGCCCTCTCACCATGGTACCTGATGACCAGGCGTCTTTTACTTTACCATCTTCAACTTCAACTTCCACCCGAAGGTGACCTTCTATTCGGGTTATTGGGTCAATTACTATTCTTTGACTCATGATATTGAATTTTTTGTTGAATAAAGTGTTATTCCATTCCTTTTCTTCCCTCCTCGATATTGGAGTCTATCAATTTTCTTTTTCGGATATTGGTGGCTATTGTATGAGCTGCAATACCCGCTGCAGCAGCCCCTGCTGCAAATACACCAATTTTGTCGGCATTAGATTCTATGCCGAAACCGGGAAATTCAGCCAAATGTTTATAAAGTGGCCCATTGTCCCAGAAATTATTTTCGCTACAGCCTATACAACCGTGTCCCGACTGAATAGGAAAACTTGTGCCACCATTCCATTTAGTAACAGCGCAAGCATTGTAGGTTACGGGGCCTTTACAACCAAGCTTGTAGAGGCAATACCCTTTTTTAGCATTCGTATCATCCCAACTTTCTACAAAAAGGCCCGCGTCATAATTAGGCCGCCTGTAACAGGTGTCATGAACCCTTCTGGAGTAAAATGCCTTGGGTCTTCCCTGATTATCGAGTTCAGGGATCTCATCAAATGCGAGTAAATGAACTACCACACCTGCCATGACTTCTCCAATTGGAGGACAACCAGGTACCTTTATGATGGGTTTGTTTTTTATGATTTTATGAATAGGTGTGGCTTTGGTGGGATTGGGCCGGGCCGATTGTACACAACCGTTTGAAGCACAACTGCCCCAGGCAATTATGGCCTTGGCTCCTGCTGCAGCTTCTTTTAATATTTCAAGGGAAGATATGCCCCCGATCATGCAATATCCAGGGTTGGCCAGGGGTATTGAACCTTCTACCATTAAAATGTATTCACCATAACTTTCTTCCATGGTATCATGAAGCGATTTTTCGGCCTGATGGCCGGAGGCAGCCTGAAGGGTTTCGGTATAGTCAAGGGAGATTTTGTCAAGTAAAATATCTGCAACTATGGGGTGGGAAGTTCGTATGAATGATTCACTGCAGCATGTGCATTCCTGAAAATGCATCCACAATACAGGTGGACGTCTTTTTGTTTCCAACGCGTTGGCTACCTGGCCAACAACTGAAGAAGAAAGTCCTATAAAGGCTGCCATGGTAGAACAGAATTTCATGAAATCCCTACGGCTATAACCACGCTCTTTCATTTCTTCATAAACCGTCAACTTTTTGGTGTTAAGGTCTTCTAAAATGCCAAAAGGATGATTTTCCATGATTTTCAATTTTTTTGACTGTTTGAATATTAAGTTAGCCTTTTCTTATTGAATTTATCAGTGATGAATGTCACTGGTTTGATTGATACTAATCACCGGTACAAGTATTATTTATGAATAACTTCAACTCTGGGTTTTAAACGCAAAAAAAACATGAAACAATTGCTAAAAATCTCTGGAGGAGTCCTTTTTGGCCTGTTTCCGGCAATTGCTATGGGGCATGATGGTCATGGACTTGTAGATAATGGTGTTACACATTACGTTACTTCTCCTGAACATTTTGTCTGGGGGGTAGTTGCGTTCTCTCTTATTACATTTATTCTTTTGAAAAAAGCCTTTAACAAAGGGTAAAATGCATGAATATTCTATAGTACGGGGAATTGTTGAAATAGCAGGCACTGAAGCTAAAAAACTTGGAAACTGCACTGTAAGATCTATTGAATTGGAAATCGGGGCACTTAGTGGTGTGGAAATTGAAGCACTCGAATTTATATGGGATTTGGCTGTTCAAAATTCGGTACTGGAAGATGCCCAAAAAAAAATAGTTTTTATCTCTGGTAAGGCACACTGTCTGGACTGTGAAAAGGATTTCGAAACCTCAAGTTTTTTTGATAATTGTCCTTATTGTGGATCCAATGCCACCGGCCTTGTTAAAGGAAGAGAATTAAGAGTAAAATCTATCACTATAATATAAAAATGCGATGTGTACTACCTGTGGATGCGATACCGATGGGGAAATAAAATTGCTTATACCCGGTGAAAGCCATCATGATCACCCCCATTTAAATCATGATCATCACCATGTTCACGATCATAATCATCTCAATGGACATGAACACCCTCATCACCTTCATGAGTCTAAAAAGATTACCCTTGAACAAGATATCAT
>JAOUKG010000304.1 GCA_029882725.1 Cyclobacteriaceae bacterium | reverse complement strand
CTGTTACGCGCTTGTACCTTTCGTCGAATGATCCGGCACAACCTACCCAAAACAAAACCTCGGGAGTTTCTCCGGATGCTGCAAATTCAGCCATGGTTCTTACTTTTCCTTCACTCATAATTAATCGTTTTTTACATTTTCCGACCACTTGAACCTGTCCGTTGCCGGAAATTTCCAAGGAGCAAAATTCGTTTCAATATTTTGGAACATCATATTCCAGGCCACCGGAGCTCCAGACTCTTCCATGGCTAAGTACCTTCTTAAATCCAATATAATTTCCAGCGGACTAATACTCACTGGGCAAGCTTCAACGCAGGCATTGCAACTTGTACAGGCATTGATCTCTTCTTTAGTGATATAATCGCCCAATAAACTTTTTCCTTCCACCCCCTTTACTTTATCTTCTGCACTATCGCGAACGGCCATCATAATGCCCCGGGGGGAAAGTTTTTTACCCGTTAGATTTGCCGGGCATTGAGCAGTACAACGACCACACTCGGTACAAGTAAAAGCTTCCAATATATTTTTAGCCGTGAGATCATTTATATCCTTGGCTCCAAATCTCCCGGGCTCCCCCTCGGGTACAGTTACGGGACTGGGCATTCCCAACATGGTAAAAACTTCATTGGTAACAACAGGCATGTTGTTCATTTTACCTGTTCCCCCGGCTCTACTATAAAAAGTATTGGGGAAAGCCAGAAATATATGCAAGTGTTTTGAATAGGTAACATAGAGAGCAAAACCAAAAATACCTACTATATGAAACCACCAGGCAATCCTTTCAATAAGAATTAACGAGGACGCCGAAAAAGTTTCGAACAAAGGGATTAAAAATGAACTTATAAACAAGCTTCCTGTATGGGTATAATGTTCGTTTTGACTTTGTAAAAGTTGGTCAGTTGCATTCATTATCAAAATAGCACTCATCAAAACAACTTCAAAAACCAAAATGAGATTAGCATCAAGTTTGGGCCAACGGGTCATTTCAGGAGTATGAAAACGATCTACTTTTAAGATATTTCTTCGAATGAGAAAAATGAGGCAACTAACCAGTACTCCCAAAGCTAAAAATTCAAAAAAATTGAGAAGCATCCCGTATAACGAGCCAACGAAAGGAGCAAAAAAACGATGATTTCCAGTTATCCCATCTATCACAAATTCAAGAACTTCCAGATTGATGATTAAAAAACCCAGATATACAAGAAGGTGAAGGAAAGCAGGTATAGGTTTTTTAAACATTTTTTTTTGCCCGAAAGCAATCAAAAGCATTTGCTTCCACCGTTCAGAGGAAGAATTTTCCGGCCATTCTGATTTTCCCAACGAGATGGCTTTTCGAATAAAAATCGCCCTTTTTGATATAATAAAGGCAAATATTGCGATGATCGCGATAAAGAAAACTTGTTCCATAAAATCAATTTTACAATTTTATTTTATTAAATGTTTGCGACAAAGTTAAAAATATATACTTTTGTGCCACTTTTAAAGGGAGGTGCTGTAGCTCAGTTGGTAGAGCATCGGACTGAAAATCCGTGAGTCGGTGGTTCGAGCCCACTCAGCACCACAAAAGGCTTCTCATTTTGGGAAGCCTTTTTTGTTTTCTGAGCTTCTATTTTCCATTGCAGGTGGCATAGGTAAAGGTAATGATTTTTGTGTAATATGGAAATGGATAGTCGTTGTTGTCGTAGAGCCACGATAAATTTTGCAACAACAATAAATGCCTTAAATCATTGCCTTTTTACAGTATCAATTATTTCTTAACAACACCCTCCCCCATCGTAAAACCAGGTGGATTCGGAAATGAAAATATCTTTCCTGCCTAAATCAGCCAATGCACCAGCAGTTTTGTCACACACGGCCAGGGGTTGGTTGGGCATCAATACATGTCCATTTTTATCATCAAAATATTCTTCATCGCCGTAATAAATGGCGGTTTTGCCTGTAAAAATACAAGGACCATCGGAGGGCATGGGGTCTTTTATTGCACATACCTCCACACTTTCGATGTAAATCAGATTTTCGATATCGTAATGATTGGGAGAAAGTATACGATAAGGCCTTTTAGCTCTTATTTCAATCGTTCCAAACCCCGCATCGGTGAGTACTTTTAAATATTCTTTCAAAGGCAAAGCTCCACTCAAACACAAGGCCCGTAACTCTTCATTGGTTTGGAGCTTTTCGGGCATGGGCTGCTCACAAACAGGATCTGACAACACAAGTCGGCCTCGTGGTTTTAAAGTTCTGTACATTTCAGAAATTGCCTTTTTGAGATCTTCCTGACTAAAAATATTGAACAGACAATTTTGTGCAGCCACATCAATGGTCTCATCGGCCACCGGTAAATTCAATGCATTTCCTTTTTGTAATTGCACGAATTCCGGGTCAAACCATGAATTGAGTTTGGCCGCCTCATTAAAATTTTCCTTGCAGGCAGCCAACATTTCATCAACTACATCAATACCAACAACTCCCCCCGGTTTTCTGGAAAAATAACTGAATTGCAACAATTCCATACCGCCTCCTACTCCAACATAGAGTACTACAGGATCATTTACCAAATCACGGGGATGCACGGTACTTCCACAACCATAGTTCATCTGCAACATCCTATCGGGAATACTCAACTCTGGCAACTGCCACACCGGAGTGGTGGTACAACACAAACCCTGTTGTGGATCTAGTGCTGCTTTTTTATACACATTTTCTGTAGTTTGTAAATAGGTCTCCATATATAATTTTTTATTTTTCCAATGGTTATTGTACCAACCACCATAATTACTAAAAAGTTCTGGAATTGCACCATTCTAATCCTATCCTATATTCATCTTTAGAATTTGCTTCAATTCTTTTAAGCCCCCTTATAAAACCATTCAAAGCTAATTAATAGACTTTACCGAATATGTAATCTTAAAATTATAATTAATGTACTTTTTATTTAATTTTGCATTTATTTAACACTTAATATCAAGTTAAACTTTAATATTTACAAATAACATTCACACTAACACACATTTTTTATTATGAACAAACCTATTTTTATCTCTTTTATGCTATTTTTGGCAGCGACATTTGCAGCCAATGCGCAAAGCCCAATAGCCGAGGGTGAAAAACAACTAAATCTTGGTGTTGTTCTTTCCAATTCAGGTCTTCCTTTATACATAGGTATGGACTTTGGCGTTCACCCCGACATAAGCATTGGCCCTAAATTGGTTGTTTCATACCAACAATCAAAAACTGATTTTTTCGGGGAAACTATCATTGACAAAACATTGACATACGGATTAATTTTTGTGTTCGACTACCATTTCAACAACTTACTGGAAATACCCAGTAAATTTGATGTGTACTCAGGTTTAGACTTGGGATACTATGGTTATTCAACGACCACAGAAACTCCGGATTTTTTCGACCCAACAGCACCTCCAACAATAACTAAATCAGGCGGTAGCTATATGAATGGAAACCTACACGTGGGTGGTCGTTACATCTTTGAATCCAATCTTGCATTGAATCTTCAATTAGGATTGTATCGTTATTCAGCTATTGGAGCTTCTTTTGGAATAACCAAGAAATTTTAAAAATCAAGCCTATTCTTATCGATCTTGGTATTCCTTGCAAAAATTAAACAGCAGGGAGTGCCAAGATTACTTTTTTGTATTGTACAACCTATCATCCGGCAAGTCAACATACTTCACATTCTCCCTTTTCGAAACGGACAAATTCATGTGGGAATTTTACCCCAATCTCTCTATCAAACCGGCAAATAATTGCGCAATCTTTACCTCTGCTTCCTTAGCTATGGCCATAATCTCAGGAATATTAATAGGCTGTAAATTATCCGGATCACACTCATCGGTAATCATAGAAATAGCTGCACAGGGTATCCCGGCATGATTGGCTACTAACACTTCAGGTACAGTTGACATTCCCACAGCGTCGGCTCCTATGGTTCGCATGTATCTGTATTCTGCCCGGGTCTCCAGGTGAGGCCCCGAAACCGCGGCATACACTCCTTCCCTCAACACTATATTCTCCTTACCGGCCAATTTTTTAAGTATTTGGTTCATTTCCAAATTATAGGGCTCCACCATATCTACAAAACGTGGCCCCAGGGTCTCATCATTGGGCCCTCGTAAGGGATTCCCGGGTTGCAAGTTGATGTGGTCGTCCACCAACATCAGATCTCCTTTATTCCATTCGAGATTGATCCCACCCGCAGCATTGCTCAACAACAAGTGTTTACATCCCAGCGCCTTTGCTATCCTTACGGGGAAAGTAATTTCCTGCATAGAATATCCTTCATAATAATGAAACCGACCCTGAAAAACCAGCAATTGTTTTCCATGCAATTCAGCTAAAATCAACTTTCCTTTATGAAATTCGACCGTAGCAACAGGAAAACCTGGTATATCTGAATAATCCAGGGTCTTTTTTATATCAATTCTTTCTAAAAATGCATTTCCTATGCCTGTGCCCAAAATTACAGCCACATCGGCACCTAGAATCCCGTTTTCGTTAAGAAACAGTTTGGTTTTCTCTATTTTAGCCTTTAATGTTTCCATTTATACCTTTCTTTTCCGGTTTCAACAAAAATTATCTATACTACACTTCCCTGACAACTTGACCCCGCTCCGGCAGTACAACCATAACAATGTTGTCCAACAACAATATGGCGGTCGTTTATTTCATCGGATTCCAACGCAACAATGTTTTTCA
>JAOUKG010000303.1 GCA_029882725.1 Cyclobacteriaceae bacterium | reverse complement strand
GAATGCAAACCAATCGAAACCTCAAATAAACGTTTAATTACCTCATCATGATTGGTATGTTTTTTGAAGTAGGGAAAACAATCTTCAACCTCGGCACCTAAAACTACTTTAATACAATCCAACACCCTGGAATTTAAATCCTCATAAGATGCATAATATATCTCGGTACGATTACAAGTGGAAACTATCAATGCCTCATGCACATCAAGCACATCTCTAAAAACTTGTAATAACCTCTTAGTACTCTCCTCCCCCATTACTACTTTTTCCCTAACAGCAACAGGGGCATAATTGAAAGAAAGAGTTAAAGCCTTAAAGTTATTCATACAAATACAATGAGTCCGGTCACAAAAATAATACTTAAAATTAAATATTTAATATCAAACCTAATTCAATTTATTACATATTGTTTTTTTTAATAAATTATCAACGATGAATTCTAATCGTTTATTAAAATCGTTGAGAAACTACTTTGGCTATTCAAGGGGGGAAATACGATCAGTAATGATATTATTGCCTTTATTTATTTCTATTCCCTTTTTTAAGAATTTAACCATTAATTACACTTCTGAATTACCTAAAAACAAGGTGAATTCACCAATTTCACTAGATTCCATCATTTTATTAATCAAACAACCTAATGTTAACAATAATTCCACTGATTCCATAGTACAACGGATTAAAAAAGAAGAAAATAAAATAAATACCCCTCAATATTTCCCCTTTGATCCCAATTATTTACGTGAAGATTCTTTTCTTTTAATGGGGATTCCCAAATATGCTGTTCAAAACCTCGTAAAATACCGGAAAAAAGGAGGTGTTTTCTCCTCAAAAAATGATATCCTAAAAATATACGGTTTAACGAAAAGTACTTTTCAAAAAATTGAACCATTTATTACTTTTAAACCACCAACATCTATTTCACCGCAATTGGCAAAACAAATAACCGCACCTGTATCAAATTTAAATAAAACAAAAATTGATTTGAATAATGCAGACTCCCTACAATTGAAAGATGTATTTGGAGTAGGCACTATACTTTCCAGAAGAATAATTAAATATAGGGATGCGTTAGGAGGGTTTATAGAAATGGAGCAGTTGTATGAAATCTATAAGTTGGACTCGGAGGTTGTATATAGAATAAAAGAAAAATTCTATATTGAAAAAGAATTCAAACCCAGAACTCTGGAGGTTTTGAGTTTAACGGAAAAGGAATTGAGTAAGCATCCCTATTTAAATTATAAAGAGGCATTATTATTGGCGAGATTTGCAGAACAACATCCTGATTTTAAATCCTTGGAAGATTTTATTAAAATTTCTGGCTTCGATTCAACAAAAATCAAAAAAATTAGACCTTATTTAAGTTTTGGTAAGTAATAAATATGAAAGATCTGTTAAAATCATATAGTAAAAGGTTGACCAATCTAAGTGGTAAAAACAGGTCATTGTTATTATTAAAGCTTTATAGCCACCAATATATTGATCTTAGGGAATTCGATTTCCTTAATATGGAGCCTTCATTCAATATTTTACAAAAACTAATTGAAGGTAAATCACACGTTCTTTCTCCTGAATTTGACAGCAGGGATGATGATGTCAATATTGTAAGCAGAAAACTAAAGAAGCTAATTAGAACTGAAAAATTCCTTTTTGAAGAACAAGGAACCAAAGATTTACATATAGGCTGGCCTTTTATCAGAGGAAAGTTTTCTGATGGCACACAAGTGCGCTGTGCCCTGTTGTATATCCCTGTGGAGATTATCTTAAGTAAAAACCAATATGTAATAAAGCAAAGAAAGGATATTGGAATCTCCCTAAATAAATCTTTTTTATTAGCTTATGGGCACTTCAATGAAGTGAAAATACCTGATGAAGTGCTTGATTTCAACATTGATGAGTTTGATACAGATATAACTGTTTTCAGAACTTCATTATACCAATTTTTAAAAGAAGCATCACTGGAAATCAATTTCAACCGTGATAATTTTATGGACCAATTGTCCAGATTTGAAGAATTCAAAAAAGATGATTTCGAAAAAAACGAAAAAAATGGGGAGTTAAAACTATTCCCGGAGGCTGTTTTAGGAATATTCCCACAATCAGGTTCAAACTTGGTACCTGATTATGAGAAACTAATGGAAATGGATTCTTTTGATGATCTTGATGATTTTTTTCAAAATAGAAGTTTATCGGAAGAAGAAGTAAAGCAACACTCTGAGTACTATTATCTAGGACAATTAAGTGAAGAAAAGACATTTACACCTTTCGAAACTGACGCCTATCAGGAAAATGCGATCAAAGCAATAAAACAAGGGTATAGTATTGTAGTACAAGGTCCTCCCGGAACAGGTAAATCTCAGTTGATTTGTAATCTTATTTCAGATTTTATCGCCCGTGGAAAAAACGTGTTGGTTATTTCACAAAAACGTGCTGCCCTGGATGTTGTATATAAACGCCTGTCAGAAAAAAATATTCAGGAATTCACAGGCCTTGTTCATGATTTTAAAAACGACAGGAAAGTTTTATACGAAAAGATCGCTAAGCAAATACGGTTAATCCCTGAATATCAGGGAGCCAATAATTCCCTGGGACTTGTTCAATTGGAAAGAAGGTTTTTACAAACAAGCAGAAAAATTGACCAATTGAAAGAAGTACTGGATGAATTTAAAAAAGCGATTTTTGACACTTCTGAATTTGGAATTTCAATTAAAGAGCTTTATCTAAAAAGCAACCCAAATGAAAAGACCCTTAATTTTAGAATGGAGTTTCAACATTTTAAAATGGATGACTTACCCGACTTTTTAATCAAACTGAGAAGTTATTGTGCATACGGTACAAAATTTAACAAGCCTGAATACCCGCTTTTTGAAAGACATTCATTCAGTGGATATGGCATTTTAGAGTTAAAAAAACTAGAAGAAATATTAGATGAAATTCCCGGATTTCAGGAAAAAATCACCACAAAAACACATGAATTATTTGGGCAATCAATTGATGTGGAAGATGCGGAGATGATCTTTGAGAAAAAAAATAAGATAACGGAAATGATCACCATTTTAAAAGACTCAAAGATTTTTGAGTATTTCCGTCACATGCTATCATATCCGGATCAATTGACAGATAATTTATGGCTTGGAAACACTGAAAGGGTATTAATGGAATGCTATAAGGGTCATGGGCCTGAAATGAGCTTACCTTCCGATAAATTAGGAAAGTTTCAGGAAGTACTTGGAAGAGTTTTTGAAGCGCGTAAAAGATTATTCAAACTGTTGAAATGGAAACTTTTTTCGGAAGATAAATTCCTCTTAAAAAGGGTATTGATTTCAAATCAACTTACAAATGATAAAAAAGGGTTACAAATCCTCGTGGAAAAAATAGATAACCGATTAAATCTTGAACACAATATTAGTAAACTGAAAGAGACAGGATGGTTAAAGGACCTTCCTACCTCTTATGAAAAAATCAATTTCCAAAACTGGTTTCATGAACAAAAACTTGCTGTAAAAGCCCGAGTTATTTTTTCTTCTTTACGTCAACATCAGGATTTATTCCTCAATTCAGATTTAAAATATGATGATTTAAAAAATAAATTTGAAACACTTTTTCAATTAATTCACGAAATCCCCGAGAGAAGAATTATTTGGGAAATGTATTTTTCCAAAACTCAGGTGAGTAACCTTCTAAAAAACAAATCATTGGCTGAACGAATAAAGACAACTTTACAGTCTGATTTTGATTCATTATGTGAATTTGATTCACTTAAAGGCCATTTAAAGGATCATGAAAAGGCCGTTTTGGAAAACTTGATCAATTCTTTCGACAACCTTGGTACAGTAAACAGCGAAAAATTATTTTTAAACAGTTTATATATTGCCTGGATCAATCATATTGAATCCAAGTACCCCATACTCAGGTCTGTTTCTTCCATGAAATTTAAAACTCTGGAAGCAGAGTTACAAAATGCTGTATCAGAAAAATTGGGTATTTCTAATGAAATATTATTGCTCAAACTAAAGGAGCAAACCTATGAAGATATAGAATACAACCGACTTAATAACCGGGTAACATACCGAGAACTAGGCCATCAGGTAAATAAGAAAAAGAGGATATGGCCCCTAAGAAAACTACTCCAGGAGCATTCAAATGAGGTTTTTAACCTTTTACCTTGCTGGATGGCCTCTCCTGAATCGGTTTCAGCAATTTTCCCTATGCAGAACCTGTTTGACCTCGTGATTTTTGACGAGGCCTCTTAATGTTTTACCGAACAGGGAATCCCGGCTATGTTCAGGGGAAAACAATTGGTTATAGCAGGTGACAGCAAACAATTACGCCCCAATGATTTATACCGACCACGTTATGAGGAAGATATTGAGGAAGATCCTGCATTGGAACTCGACTCAGTATTGGATCTTGCTGAGCGGTACCTAATGTCTATACCCCTTAAGGGACATTACAGGTCAAAAAGTATGGATCTTATCGATTTTAGCAATCAACATTTTTATGAAGGAAAACTGGTTCTGTTACCCGACAGAAACCATATAAACAAGAAAGAGCCCTCAATACAATACATCAAAACGGAAGGCGAATGGAAAAATAATAAAAATGAAATTGAAGCCATCAAAGTAGTTGAAGAGGTTATTTCAATATTGAATAAACACCCGGAAAAGGAAATTGGTATTGTTACATTCAATGCCCCACAACAGGAACTGATATTGG
>JAOUKG010000302.1 GCA_029882725.1 Cyclobacteriaceae bacterium | reverse complement strand
AAATACAGTAAATTTTGATGAATTGCTTAAAATCTTAAAACGCTTCCAATATATCTACACCATATCAGGCCATGATACCAGCAACAGTTGGAAAGTAGAAGTAGACCATACCCATGGATGGCACGGGCAACCATTTATTGCTCATACGTTGGCCGAAACCCGTGGTAGTGGGTGGACTACCGGATCAAGGGACGAACGAGGGGTTCGTTCAGCCACGATGGCCGATGGCAACCCGAATGGTTATTATTTATTTCATTTCGATGGCAATAAGGTAAAGCCACAATTCATTCAGGCAGGAGGTGACCCCAAAGACCGTCTGAGGATTATGCTGGACCCTCAGTTGCTCCCACCGGATAGCAAAACACAACCATCCGGGCTTGATCGTGGTGTGCAGCCTGACAGCTTGTTGTTGGTCGTTAACTTCTTTGATGGCGGGGAACGCGATCAGGTCACGATATCACTTGATGGGCAAGCATTTGTGCCCATGGAATATACCGAACGTACCGATCCGTTTTTTGTAAGGCAATACCATCAATACAAAGATACCGGCGATGCTTTTCCTCCCGCCGCAGTCTCGGCACACATATGGCAATTCCCTCTTCCGGGGTTAGCACCGGGGATACATGTAGCCAAAGTAAAGGCTGTCGATGAGTTTGGCTTTAAATATGAAGAAGTTTTCACATTTGAAATAATCGGAAATGATTAGGCCGGGCCTATTGTGGAATGATCGCTTTTATTTATTTCAGCAAATGGAACATGAATGGCCGGGAATGATCACCCATCCCGAAGAACTGCCCATCAGCATGACCGTTTACTGGGTTAGGTTGTATCAGTGAAATGCTTTTTAAAGCAGAGCCCGACACACTCCTGCCTACGCGGTTTTATTTGGGGTATTGTAAAGGATTGAATTGATAAAATTTCAACCATTTGTACTCTATATAAAATCTGAGTACCTTTCACCGGTACCATGTTGAAACCCAACAGGCATTCATCAAACCAACCTAACATTCATAATTTACTACCACCAATACCATGATCGATCAAATCCGTAATGCTACAATGAGCAATAAAAACATCAGACTTGTATTAATTGTTGCGATAATATCAGGCCTGCTTATCGAAGTAGTTTCTTTTCTCTCAGGCAATGGAGGCCTTTTACCCGGCCAAATTATCGGTGCGTTATTTCCGCGATTAAACTTTTCACTATTGACTGCCCATTCAAACATTCTTACCTATGAAAGTTTTGAAAGCGGTGTGGAAATCAGATTTGTCAATATTATTCTTTTTTCCCTGACGATGATTGGCCTGTCTGTTTGGAAGAATAGTAAAGGAGAAAAAGTAAAACTTCTACGGTTTGCCCTATCGGTATTATTATTCGGTTCTTTTTTAAACCTGGTTTCACTATTAATCGGGCCTGTTACTTTTCTGAGCTATTTATTTAATAGTATGAGTGGAGTGGCCAAATGGTCTTTTTGGATAATATCCGTTTTGTCACATTCGGTATGGGTTTACCTGTTTTACGGGATATTAAATACTTTATCAACTGGGAAAAATACGGAGACTACTCCTGTGAGTAAGCAATCCAGGGTTTACCACCTTGTACTGGATTCGCTCTTGAGTTTGTTCATGTGTTCTTATATAGTTATTCAAATTACCCGGGGCTTTCTTGCTTCTTTAAGTGATGCTATACCGGAGATACTGATGGGCTATCTGCTAATCATAATAGGCAGGATTATTTATTTTACGTTTTTCGAGACAATATTCGGACTAACCCCGACAAAATTGCTTACCGGATCAAAAGTAGTATTGATCACAGGAGAAAGATTGGACTTTCAAAAAGTACTGTTAAGGTCATTAGCCCGGCATATTCCTTTCAACACCTTTTCTTATTTGAAAAAAGGAGATGGCTGGCACGATCAAATCAGCGGTACCAGGGTGGTGAAGGAGCAATAGAAGGATAGCTTTAACCTGGGATTATGAACGATACGAAAGAAATAGTGTCAAAGGATGGCCATCTAAGAATCGAAATTGACGGTCAATTTGAGCCTAATAATGGACGAACGCTCTGGTCGGTAAAAGTACTGTTGGATAATAATGATATAAACTCACAGTTATTTGACAACAATTGGAATTATATCAATTTTGAAACAAATTACCTTAAGCTTTCTGACGATGCATCTAATTTCTACTATATCCCTGCTGAAGGTCAATCAAAACTAATTCGAAAGTCTGATGCCAAAATAATTGAGCTGAAATACCAGAGAGCTTCAACTTCCCGATTTATTGGAAACCGATTTTCGGAAAAATATTTGATTGAGATTTTTAAGGATGAAATCTCTATTACAAATCTGCAGAATTTTAGTAACAGAAGTCTACACCCGGAGGAGGGTGAAGAAATTTACTGATCCGGATTTATTGATGATGAAACCATCCGGATTGATACCTATAGGATTGGTAATAAACAAAGAACAGAACGCTCTACAACGAATAAGCTCCAATAGTTACGGGCTTCTCAAAACAATAAACAATGACTACAATGTCCCAAAACTATTACTTCATATTGCTCATTTTGCTTTTCTGCAAAATGGGGTATTCACAGGATATTATTGAGGAATACAATCCCAATGGCAAACTATCAATTCATAAAACCAACGGCCATTTTCAGCTTATAAACATAGCAGGTGAAGCCATTCTGTCTGAATTGGACAGCGTATATCAACACAAAAATGGTTCGTTTCTGGTAATGAAAAAGGGTGTTTGGGGTATGACCTCAATCTACGGGGAGGTAATAATACCGATAGCATTTGATAAAATAGAATTGAAGTATAATTTATATTGGGAGGTGGTCACAAAAGACAATAAAAAGGGAGTTTATCCTTCGTATCGAGGCCCCTTTCTGCCTGCGGAATACGATGACATTCAAATTGTACGGGAATTGGACAAAGGGTTTATAGTAAAAAAAAGTGGAAAATATGGTGTATATAATTCTAAAGGAGAAATTGTAGTCCCTCTGATTTATGATAATATTCTAGACTATGGGAGAGCACTTGTTTTAAAAACAAAAACCAAATCAGAATATCTGATCGGGAATAAAATAATATCGGATTCAATCGTTCTGAAAAAAACATTTGACCTGCCTGATCACCACCCAAGTCAAACCGGAAGGTATTTTGTTTTATACAAAGAGGGTAAACATGGGGTCTTAGACTACGAAGGCAACACTGTTATTGACCCCAAATATGAAGACCTTGTTTACCAGCAAATCAACACCGGCAATAAAATAGAGTCATATATATTGGTAAAGCAAAATGAACTGTGGGGAATGATTGATTTGAGTGAAAATCAAATTCTGCCGTTCAAATATCAAAAAATAGAATTTATTAATTCGGATTTTGCTATAGTTAAATTCAAAGACTACATGTATTTCTACAATTTCAGGACAAGAAAGCTGATAGACGAATACAATTTTGAGTCGTTTCATATGCACGGCTATGAATTTTCGAGATTAAAAAAGGAGGGAAAAGAAACTTTGGTGAATAATAAAACCGGAAAATTAGTGTTTCCTTTTATTTATGAGTCTGTTTTTATGAAGGGTCAACACATAGAAGTAAAACAAAACTCCAAATACGGCCTAGTCGATTTTGACAATAATATAATCATTCCAATTCAATACGAAAGTATAATGTTATTCTGCAACAAAGTCATTGTTGAAAAGGAGGGGAAACACGGCATATTGTCTTTAGATAACGAAATATTAATTCCATTTGAGAATATAAATATCCTTACGTGGGGGGATAAAACAATTGAAATTTGGCAAAATAGCAGTTCGGATACCAAGACATACGACTGCGATTTGAATTGTATCAAAAATTGTAATTAGATGTTCAATGGGCTACTATGAAAGAAATTATAAAGAAGTGTATGATATCCTTGTACGTAATAGAGGCTCAATTAATTCAAAACATATTGATGATATTTTCTATGCCTTTCAAATTGCTTCGGGTCAGGTGTATTTCAAGTCGAGAATGAAGGCAATATTTGATTATCTGGAAAACCAAAAATTTGTGATTATTAAATATCAGGGCTCAGACATTGTATTGACCAATGATAATGATTTAGAAAGGTTTTGTCAAAAGTATGACAAGGCCTTTAATTCAAAGGATTTGTAAACGCACAACCCGTAATTTAGGATATGATTTACTATGTTGGGTGTGAGAAAATTCTTTATATTGTTAAACATTATTGCCCAATAAGAAAATGTATGTGTACCATGATTGAAAAAGAAAATAGAATACGGCAGATTATTATGGATTATGAAGACAATAAAATATCAGCTGATTCAACGCTGACCGAACTCAATAAACTTTCTACAAAATCTATAGATAATGAATGGTTGAGTTCTTATTGGAATAGCATTGGCCTTGATACTTTTGTTAAAATATTATCAACTGACGATATTGATGATTGGAAGACAATTGATAAGGCAAGGGCAATAGCTCTGATTGTGGAAATTTTGGACAACATTACAGACGATGCTATAATTGAGAGGAACTCTGTCGCGCTTGAAAAAAGATATTCAAAACCCACCGGTACGGTAATATCATGGGTTTTTAGTGAGAGCAATAATGATCCAAATAAACTATATGACAGATTAAATACAAATACAACTCTTGCGCTGTGAGTGGAGATGGAGTTAAACAGTTAAACACATCACAAAACTTTGGAAAA
>JAOUKG010000301.1 GCA_029882725.1 Cyclobacteriaceae bacterium | reverse complement strand
GAATTTCAATTTCCCCAAAAAACACAAAAGATGGTAAGACTCTGTTTTTGATAAACCCCCATACTTCCTTTTTCTTTAGAGATGAAATTCATGTAATCAGTGAAGATGGTCTTGATGCATATGGTGCTGTTACTTGGGGACAATTTTTTGTGTATCAAGGGTTTAATGAAAATCTTGGTTGGATGCATACCTCCTCCAGGGCCGATGTAATAGACATTTATAAGGAAACTATACTGGATTCTGCTTCAAAATATTATTACAAATACGATGATGAGACCAGGGAAGTAAAACAGAAGACTTTAAAAATACAATATAAAACAGAGAGTGGGATTGCTGAAAAGGAATTTATTGGCTATTTCACACATCACGGCCCAGTAATTTCAAAAGATGAAGATTATTGGTATACAGTAAGCCTGATGAACAAACCTGTTGATGCGCTTACCCAATCGTATATCAGAACAAAGGCTAAAAATTACAATGAATTTTATGAGGCCATGTCTATCAGGACCAATTCTTCAAACAATACTGTATACGCAGATGGTGATGGTAATATAGCATATTTTCATGGGAATTTTATGCCACGAAGAAACCCCGAATTCGACTATTCAAAACCGTTGGACGGAAGTATTTCGGCCACAGATTGGCAAGGGCTCCATGAAATGAGTGAGACCTTTATTATTAAAAATCCCGAAAATGGATGGATTCAAAATTGCAACAGCACCCCGTTTACAGCTGCAGGAAAGTTCAGCCCTAAGAAAGAAGATTACCCGGTCTATATGGCCCCCGACAAAGAGAATTTCAGGGGAATTCACGCAGTAAAGTTACTTGAAGGAAAATCGGATTTTACACTTGATGGTTTAATTAAAACCGCATACGATAGTTATACTCCCGGATTTGAACATATAGTTCCCTCTTTGATAAGTGCATTTGAAACTTCTGGTAAAGGAGATGAGATAGAAGAGGCAGTTGATTTATTGAAAAAATGGGATTATAGGTGGGGGAAATCATCAGTGGAGACAACATTGGCACATTTTTGGGGTCAAAGAGCACTTAGTGAAGCCTATAACGCACCAAATAGGGGTGAAATGGATCCTTATGATTTTATTGCTAAAGAAATGGAAGCAGCTATGTTGCTAAGTACTTTCCAGGCTACCCTTGATCAGTTGAATAAAGATTTTGGAACATGGAAAACGCCTTGGGAAGATGTAAATCGATACCAAAGACTTACAGGTGATATTCGTCAAGATTTTAATGATGATAAGCCCAGTTTAGGAGTTGGCTTTGTGTCTGGCAGATGGGGATCACTGGCCTCTTTTGGTGCAAGAACCTATCCGGGTACAAAGAAATTGTATGGTACCAGTGGTAATAGTTTTGTGGCTTTTGTGGAATTTGGGAAAAAGGTGAAAGCGAAAAGCATTACAGCAGGGGGTATAAGTGGAGATCCGGATTCAGACTTTTTTGATAATCAGGCCCAAATGTATTCAGATATGGAATTTAAGGAAGTTAATTATTACAAAGAGGATATAGACAGGAATTTATTGTTGGAGTATAATTTAAGGGATTAGAGAGTAATTAGGTAACCTAAGCAAAAAGAAGCCTATAATCTATATAATGTTTAGAAGCTTCTTTTTACTGTAGATTTAAATGGAAACCTCTTGTTAAAATTAAAGTTATTGAAAATAAAATAGACGGCGATGCCTCTTATAAGTAGAAAGTGGATAAGGATTAGGGCCAAAGTTGCTTTTCCAAAAGGAGTACCAACCCATGTTTTAATCCAAACCCAAGTTTGTTGAAATACAGAATAATTTATACTTATACCGCCATCCTTATTTACAAAAACACTTCCTATTATCAAGCCGCTTACTATTATAAAAACTAAAATATATAGAAAAGGGATATATAAGTTTTTAATTCTTTGTCTTTTGTAAAATGATGAATACACTTCTGCCATTATGCTGTTGGTCAGGTTCTCATTAGTACTCTTTTTTTCCACATCATAAGCCATTATATCTTTAATCAGACTATCAATTTTATCATCCTCTTTCATAATAATTCCCCTATTTCATGTTTCAATATTTTATTCATTATTTGAAGTAACTTATTTCGTGTACGCATAAGTTTTACCCTTACATTGGAATGAGATAAATTCATAATCACACCAATCTCATTCATGTTCTTGTCTTCTTTATAACATAAATTTAACAAAATTCTTTCGTCCGGTTTAAGCTTTTCAAGTGCCAGAGAAACATAATGTCTTCTGTCTTTTTCAATCATCGAATTAAAAGTAACCTCCATGGTTTGTAAATTGGAAGATTCAATATTCTCTTCAAGAGATTGAACATTTTTTCGCTTTAGCCTTAACTGTGTAAGGCATGAATTGTAGTTTATTCTGTAAAGCCAAGTTGAAAAAGCCGCCTTCCTCTGAAATTTATGCAATGAATTATAGGCTTTAATAAATGAAATCTGCGTCAATTCCTCTGCGTCAGTTTCGTTTTTCATCATTTTTAGGGATAAATTATAAACCTTGTCTTTGTATTTATCTACTAAAAAACGGTACGCTGAGTAATCTCCTTTGATTATATTATTAATATGTGCCGTATCTTCGGTTTCGTGCATTTGTTTGTTAGACTACGTGTGTCGGTGTAGTGTTACAAGATAAATTAAAGATAAATTAAAAATATGTAACACTTTCCTATCTTGGGTAGTCAAAAGGGAAATGAACGAAAATAAATCGTCATGAATATATTTTTTAAAAATTTAGAACTCTTTATTTGGGTAATTGCACTTACCGGTTTGGCCATTTCAGATCCTTCGCTAAATCATTTCAGCTTGTGTCCATTAAATAATATGGGATTTGATTTTTGCCCCGGATGTGGATTGGGCCACTCTATAGGATTTTTATTTCATGGAGAGTTTTTACAATCATTCAAATCGCACCCTTTGGGAATATTTGCCATAGGTATGCTGTTTTTCAGGATCTACACACTTATTAAATTAGCTTTTCACGACATAAAAAAACAATCAGTATGAACAGGTTATTCAATTTATTGCCTGAGATATCAGGAGAAGAAATGGCTCATATTTCTCAGATTACAAGAAATATGTCTGATGATGACTTACAGATATATGCAAATATTTATCGGGCCCGAAGAAAGGACCAACAACTGGTTTTGATACTGGGGTTAGTGGGATTGTTTTTCCTCCCGGGACTCCAAAGGTTCTTGTTGGAACAAATTGGAATGGGGGTTTTATTCTTATTTACCCTTGGTTTGTGCTTTATTGGTTCTATCCTTGATCTTGTAAATTACAAGACACTTGCCAATGAGTATAATATAAAGAAGGCAGATGAAGTAATGATTTTGATGAGTACAAACCGATAAAATAATAAAATTATGTAGAGACACAATGCATTGTGTCTCTACATAATGTTTTATTATTTAATTCTGAATCCCAACCTTGCAAAGAAGAAAGCACCATCAGAACCCATTTGTACAGAATCATTAAATCCTCCCTGATCTGTCCATCCATCAAATTGTGGAGTTGGGTACTTGTTCAATATGTTGTTACTTCCTATAGTAAGGTTTAAATTATCATTAAAATTATAGCCTACACTGATATCAACAGTCATTGCTTGCTCATACAAGTCAGTAGCGACTGCATATAAAGCATCTGCTTCCGCTTTAGTTGTTGCCGGAGTGTCTACCCACTGAAAATCCTGAAGTTCAACTTTACTAAATTGAGTTAAGTTTATCATTCCTGTGAATTTCGGTGAAATATAATTCAGATTTAATCCAAATTTATAGGCTGGTGCAGCAGCTTCCAGATAGGCTTGCGAAAAAGGACTGAAGAATGTGTATTGATTCAAATTTCCATTGTGAATTTCCTTAATAGTAAGGTCATTTAGGTTTCCAATTAAACTTACAGCCAATTTACTGTCTGTACCTAACTCCTGGTCATAAGAAAGTACCATATCTAAACCTTGTGTTTTTGTATCAACACCATTGGCAAAAAATTGAGCAGCTTCAACACCAATGTTCAATGCAGTAGCATCAAAATTGTCAGTTAAAATAATTCTATCATCTACCGAAATAGAGTAGGCATCTATTGTGGCTGAGAAACCACCTATTTTATAGGTAAATCCTAAGCTTAGGTTTTGGGCCGTTTCTTGTTTTAATTGACCAATACCAAAAGATTTTGTTACAGTACTTGTATTGGACGCTAAAAGTGTTCTTAAGGAAGTCCCAGCAACAATGTTATTGAATATCAGGTTGTAATGTATTTGAGCCAAAGAAGGTGCTCTAAAACCTGAAGAAAGAGATCCTCTGAGAGATAGGTTTTCACCAACAGAATAACGAGTTGCCAGTTTGTAGTTAAATGTACTTCCAAAATCACTGTACTCTTCAAATCTCAATGCACCACTTACAAGAAAATCATCAGTAACATTAAGTTCAGTGTCGAAATACAACCCAAGATTCGTTCTGCTTTCGTCCACCACGTTGCCAGGGCTATATCCGGGAAAACCTTGAGAACCACCTGGAAGTTGATCTCCATTGATATCAATTGCAGGTGTTTGAACATCAGGATTAGTAATAGCAACTCCATTTATATCATAAAGAGCATAGGAACCTTCTTCACCTTCAAAAATTTCAAAGTTTTCAGTTCTGAATTCCATTCCGAATGCAAGGTTTAGACCAGAAGAAATTTCTTTGTGAAATTTATTGAAATCTAAATTTGTAGTGTTCATTGCC
>JAOUKG010000300.1 GCA_029882725.1 Cyclobacteriaceae bacterium | reverse complement strand
CCGGGAGATAAACCTATAACAATTTCAGAAAGATTTGTAGTAACTCTTCCTTCGTAACCTGTTAAATACGAAACATAATTGTCATCTGAAACGTCAATTGTATAACTTTTAGCACCTTTCGTATTGTTCCAATTTGCCAAGAAATTTGATTGTGAAATTTGAGTTGCTGATAAACAAACAGGGTTCGGTGGAGTTGTTTCAAAATGATAGACCATAGAGTTTGGAGATGTCCCAAATGAATTTAAACCTTGTATTTGGACCTGATAGTTTGTTCCAGGCAACAACCCTTCCAATTGAAGACTATTTACAGTTACAGAAAAAATACTTTTTGTTTTAAAAGTATCTACAGATACTTCAACATTATAACTGTCCGTTGCAATCTCATGTGACCAATTTACTGTTGCGATTTCTTGACCTATGTTTACAACTTCATTAATAGATGGAGTTTCAGGTGCTGTAATAAATGTGAAAATTTCCGAAAAAGCTGAAGCACCAAGATTATTTTCACTCTTTAATCTCAAATAATAGGTTGTGCCTGGTGATAAACTTTGTATTACTAATGTATTTGAGTTAGGATTAGATAATAAGTTTTCAAAAGTGGAATGAATATCAGAAAATGCAAGATCATTGGAGACTTCAACTATATATTTATCTGTCCAAATTGTTGGATCCCATTCAAACTCTGCTTCATATTGACCTATACTCCGATGTGATATGTTAGCTGGTGTAGCTGGAATAAATTCAATTGACCATAAATCAGTTAAATATGTTAAATAGCCATTAATATCATACCCACTACCACTCATTAGCCAAAATTTATTATTACTATCTTTTGTTGCTGAAGCCCAGGCTCGAGATCCTGGTATATTCTCAGAGTTAGGAATATTCTTAACATTGTAAATACCAGGCATATTTCTCTTACTATTACCGGACATCCAAGTCCAGTTACCGCTCGAAAGATTATATTTCCACAAGTTATTGAGCCTTCCAATATTATTATCAGAATCATAACCCATTCCTCCAAAAAACCACAGATTATCACTCTCGTCTATCCATGAAACCCCTCCATATCTACGACCAGGAAAATTGCTTGGATCTTCTATTCCTAAAACACCATAATTTATTGGAATGCCAGAATTATAACCACCTGACACCCAAGTCCAGTTACCCGTTGATGTATTAAATTTCCAAAGATCGTCTAATCCTGTAACTCCCCCAAAAAGCCATAAGTTATCATTTGAATCTATCCAAGACATGGCATCAGATCGGTATCTTGGTATATTTTCCGGGCTCTCTACTCCCAAATCACTGTAGTTTCCTGGATCTTTCGCATCTTTGCTTCCTGATACCCATGTCCAATTACCAGTTTCTGTATTAAATTTCCAAAGAGCATTAAAATCATTTCCGCCAAACAACCAGAGATTATCTTTTGAATCACCCATGAGATTGCATAACTCCTTGAACTAGGTAAGTTGTCTGGACTTTCAATCCCTTTTGTTCCAAAGTTGCCCAAATCATTAATTATATTACTGCCAGAAACCCAGATCCAATTTTGTGTATTCGTATTAAATTTCCACAAATCATTCAATTCTCCATAGTTACCATCCTTATCATTTCCTTGACCCCCAAAAAGCCACAGATTACCTTTTGAATCAATCCATGTTACAGAGTTTGTTCGTCCTCCTGGATAATTGGTTTTATTTTCAACTCCTTTAATACCATAATTACCAGGTTGTGAATCGATAATGTCACCTGAAACCCACACCCATGTATCTAATTCTATATCATAATACCATAAGTCATTCAAACGTCTTAAATAACGATATAGATTACTTGTTTGGCCACCAAATACCCACAACCTGTTTTTTGAGTCTGCCCATGTCATGTGGTACTCTTTTGAACCCGGTGAATAGGTGTTATTAATAGTTCCTTTGCCATAAAAACCTATTTCATCCTTACTTGAGGATCCCGCGGCCCATAGCCATTTTAAATTATCGTATAATGCCCATAAATCATTTAATAAACCAAAGGATTGAGTACCATCATACCCCTTGCCTCCAAAAAGAAAATAATCGCCATTTGTGTCCTTCCAGGCAACGGCACCTTCTCTGCTACCTGCATTATTATTCCAGTCTCCAAATCCTAAAGTTCCATATTTTCCAGTACTGTTCACTATATCTGCCCCCGAAAGCCAAACCCACTCTTCGGTAACAATATTATATTTCCAAAGGTCTCCCAAATACCCAAGCGAACCTTCAAAATCGTAGCCATAACCACCGAAGATTAAGAGGTTTCCAGAGTTGTCTAGCCACGATGTCGCATTTCTTCTGGAACCAGGAAGATTAGTTGTACTACTAACTTCTTTTACACCATACACACCCGAAACATTTCTCTGATTATTTCCAGAGATCCATACCCATTCCTTAGTAGCAGGATTATATTTCCATAAATCATTTAAATAACCAAGGTTAGATGACCCATCATATCCATAGCCACTATACATTAAAAAATTATTATTTGCGTCAACCCAAGTAATGGCATTATCTCTTGATCCAGGAGTATTACTTAAGTTGGAAACATTCAACGTTCCATAGTTTCCTTTTAGGTTTGCATCTGTTGATCCTTTCTCATGTGTCCATTCATTTGTTGAAGTGTTGTATTTCCATATATCATTAAGAAAACCTAAATACGCGTACTTGTCATACCCATAGCCTCCAAATAACCAAAAATTACCGGAGTTGTCAGTCCACGCACATGATGACTTTCTTCCCCCTGGAATTTTAGAAGTGCCATAAAGGCCGTTGTAATTACCTTCCTGGTTCCTTAATTTACTGCCATCAATCCATGTCCATTCCTCAGTAATAGGATTATATTTCCATAAATCATTTAATTGTCCCTTACTATTATTGTCGTCAATTCCTTCGCCACCAAAAAGCCAAAGATTATTATCAGCATCTATCCAAGCAATAGCACCTTTCCTAGCACCTGGTACATTATTCGATGAGCTTATTCCAAGTGTTCCATATGTACCCTTAATGTCAATATTGGTGGCCCCTGATAATTTTTCCCAACGCCACCTGCTTGCATCAAATTTCCATAAATCATTTAGTAGACCCAATGAACCATTAATATCCAAGCCTTCGCCACCAAATAACCATAGATCTCCGTTAGCATCAGTCCATGAACACGCATTATCTCTGGCACCTGGACTCACATACATCGATGTCGCCTGGTTTGAGTTCTCACTACCACTCTTCCATGTAAAAATCGGTGTTTGACTTAAAACCAAATCAGGAATAAGTAATAATACTATTATAATTAATGAAATATTTCTCATATAATTTTCTGTTTATTAAAAGGCTTCACCCCCCCGGCCCCGGAGGATCCTTAATCCCACTCAACAAATAATAAACCAACGCCCCAATCCCGGCACCAATCATTGTCCCTCCTCCGGCGGTCATGCCCAAAGGCAATTTTCTTTTCACATCAAATTTTTGCGTATTCACCACATCATCATTGTTTCGCTGATCCACAATGCGGAGGTGGTAGCCTTTGCCTGGCTTGACGGAGGCGGGAAGTATCAGGTTGTGGTTGCCATCATTGGCCACGTCTTCATGTACTACGGCCACTCGATCATCGCCCTTGAAAAGCTCAATGTTCATAATGTTATTTCCTCTTCCGCCAGACCAGACCAAGGGTACAGGTGTGCCCCTGCGGAGGGACTGGTATTGTTCAAAACCGTCCAGGACAATGAAAGGCACATAAATACTTCCTTCAATACGCAGGGAGATATCTCCGGAATAGAAAGCGCCCAGTTCTTCCCGGGCATGCCAGATGATGGTCTTGTTGTTGCCCACGGCAATGTCGGGCCCAATAGCCCCTTCTACGTTTTGCAGGGGCTGTATAAATCCGTCAGTAGAACTTTTGAGGTAGAGGGTATAACGTCGTTCGGGGTTTTCATCCAGAAGGTCAAAGCGAAGCTCCACATCACCACCCCGGATGCTGATATCGTGCAGTCGGATATCCTGCCCCTGCGCATTATAGGTGAAAACAACTATTAAGAATGCCCCCAGGCTTAACCAACGCAATATTTTCATGATGATTTTTAGTCGTGATGGAATTTGCTATTTTAAACATAATAAAATATAACTTATGTTACAAGTAAAAGTTGTTTAATCGTTTAATCACTGATCTGTCCAATCGTGGAACCGTTGATTTGCTGCATTGAAGGTTACATGAAAGGATCGCTGGTTATTTGGCTAGTCGGCCAGATGGCTACGAGGAAGAGCAACGGGGGAAATGGTGATTTGTTGAACTGTTTAATCGTGGAATCGTTTATCTGTTGATATGAACAGCATCGAATCGATGAGTTGAAGTATTGTTGGAAGTCAGAAGCTGAACCCAGAAAAGGAAAAACCGGCCATCACCCTTTAATGATTAAACCGGAAGGGAAAGGCATCCCCCGCATGGGTATTTCAGGAAATGATTATATTTGACCAACAGATTTTAAAAACCACGCTCAATAAACCATGCCTGCACTAATACCCGGCTATGAATATGATGTGTTTATCAGCTACCGGCACAAAGACAATTTGTCTGCACTCCCGGTGGGCCGGGAAGCTCCCGGTGGCTGGGTAAACGGATTTGTAAAGGCATTGAAAAATGAGCTGGACGCTACCTTTAAAGAGAATATAACGGTCTATTTCGATGAGAATCCCCACGATGGCCTGCATGAAACGCACGATGTGGATGGTTCTCTGGCTTCAAAAAC
>JAOUKG010000299.1 GCA_029882725.1 Cyclobacteriaceae bacterium | reverse complement strand
CCCAATCGGATTCCCTGACTACCCCCTGTGAACTGTCGGTCAAATCTTTCAGGAAAAAAATCAGCCTGTTCAACTATAACATTCTTCCAATCCACATCCAATTCATCGGCCAATATCATGGGCATGGAAGTCTTCACATTTGATCCAAACTCCGGATTGGCGGACATCAGATTTACTACACCATTTCCCCCAATTTTAATATAATTATTCAACTCAAACCATTCTTTTGGCATGGTAAGCAATTCTTCATGTGTTGATTGCTTGCACCCGGTAAGCCAATTGAAACTGAGCATCATACCTCCGCCGGCCAATGCTGAAACTTTCATGAAGGATCTTCTATTAACTTTTGTCTTTATAAGTGTCATCGTTGTATCGTTTTGATATTAGGAGTTGGATGCTGTTTTTATTGCGGCCCTGATTCTTGTATAGGTTGCACAACGGCAAATGTTGCCATGCATAGCTTCCATTATTTCTTCATCTGTTGGACTTGGATTTTCTTTCAGAAGGGCTGTGGCAGTCATAATCTGCCCTGTTTGGCAGTATCCACATTGAGCAACATCATGCTCCAGCCATGCTTTTTGTACCGGATCATCACCTTCCCCGGAAATCCCTTCAATGGTTGTGATTTCCTTTCCTTCAACTTGTGAAACAGGCAGAGTACATGAACGAGTTGCCTTACCGGCTATATGTATGGTACAAGCACCGCACTGGGCTATACCACAGCCAAACTTCGTTCCTACCAAATTAAGATGTTCTCGAAGCACCCACAGTACAGGTGTTTTGGGATCTACATCTACAACCTGCTGCTTTCCGTTAATTTTCAAGTTTATTGTTGCCATTGCTGATAATTTAAGTATTGTAATGTAATGAAATATAGGTGAATTTGAAAGATGGAATTCGAATTTATGACTTGTCGGTTTTTCCCAGTTTAATGTTCCGGAGTCATTAACTTTAGATAAAATACTTGATTTTTCATGGTTCAATAATAACTTA
Organism: Cyclobacteriaceae bacterium; assembly: GCA_029882725.1. Lineage (GTDB taxonomy): Bacteria > Bacteroidota > Bacteroidia > Cytophagales > Cyclobacteriaceae > JAHEMU01. The sequence continues at coordinate 3,790 of JAOUKG010000299.1, read as the reverse complement.
ATCCTCTCTCATTATACAACAAAGATGTAGCTATTTCATGGTAACAACCTTATACAAATTACTTATTTACCTACCTAATTTACTGATTCTGATAACTGAATGTAAAAAACGAAATAAAACGACTTAATTTCAATTGAAATTTAAACCTGATTACATTGAAGATTTGAAAAGGTAAAAAATTAGAGGAACCAAAACAGATTCCTTGGTACCGGTCAAATTCTTAGCATGGCTGGAAGTGAAGAGTTTTAGATACCCCACTTCAGTTGTTTAAATAATTTGAATTAGTAGAGTAATCCTCTACTATAACTCTCCTTTCTTCAATAAGTCCACAGCATAATGACAAGCTCTGGCGGTTAGGGCCATGAAAGTCAAGGAAGGATTTTGCCAAGCTGACGAAGTCATACAAGCCCCATCGGTAACAAAAACGTTCGGGATATCATGACATTGATTAAATCCATTTAACACAGAGGATTTTGGATCCCGCCCCATTCTGGCTGTACCCATTTCATGGATAGAAAATCCATATACATAATCACCATCGGTTAATTTTATATCCTTTAAACCTGTTGCTTCCAGAACTTCACCACATTGTTCCAACATATCTTTACGCATGGCTTTTTCATTTTCACCGATTTCACAAGTCATCTTGAGTGTAGGCAAGCCCCATTTATCCAATAGATCATGATTTAATTCCACTCTATTATTGTAATTAGGAAGTATCTCTCCATAAGCGTATAAGGTCATATTCCAATCGCCCCATTGAGTGATTGAGTCCTTAAAATCAGCACCAAAACCAGGGTGGGTTATGTTGGGATTTCCTGCACCTCTAAAAGCAGACCCCCAAATACCATATCCTCGCGTGAAATCCGGGTGGGATTCTTTTATATTTCTAAACCTGGGAATCAATACAGCATTGGGCCTTTGACCATACGATGTTTTGTCTTCAAAACCATCAAACCGGGCCGTTGCATTAATGTCTTTATGATGATCCATAAGGTAGTGCCCCAGGGCTCCACTCGAATTAGCCAACCCCTCAGGAAACCTACTATTAGCTGAATTCATCAACAGAAAAGTAGAATTCAATGTAGAAGCACATAAAAAAATAACTTTAGCATAAAATTCAAGGTGCTCACCCGTTTGGGTATCTATTACCCGAACACCTGTAACCTTATCTTTCTCAAGATCATAAATTAATGAATGTACTGTAGAATAAGGCCTCAATGTGAGGTTTCCTGTTTTATAGGCAGCAGGAAGTGTAGAGCTATTACTTGTGAATGAAGCTCCGAATGGACACCCTCTTGCACACATATTCCTGTATTGACAAGCCGATCGGCCCGGTAGTGGCTGAGTAAGATTCGCAGTACGTCCTATAATCACTTTTCTGTCGGACCAGTTTTTCTCTACTGCTTTCTTCATTTCAAGTTCACCACATTTAAATTCCATGGGAGGTTGAAATTTTCCATCAGGTAATTGTTCAAGGCCCGCATTTTGCCCGGAAACTCCTATAAACTGCTCCACATAATCGTACCAAGGCTCCAGGTCTTTATAGCGTATAGGCCAGTCAACCCCATTTCCATCTTTTAAATTGGCTTCGAAGTCGTGGTCACTAAACCTATATGATTGTCTGGCCCACAACATGGACTTCCCCCCTACCTGATAACCTCTTATCCATCGATACGGTTTATCTTCAGCATGGGAAAATGGATTTTCAAGATCATTAACGAAAAAATGCTTGGTAGCTTCATTAAATGCGTAGTTTGTACATTGAACAGGATGCTTCTGACGTGTTTCCCGGGTAATTTTACTCCCATGAGGAAACTCCCAGGGGTTTTTAGTTGCGGTGGGGTAATCTTCAATATGTTTTACATCCCTCCCCCTTTCTAAAACCAATGTTTTTAATCCTTGTTCTGTTAATTCCTTGGCCGCCCAACCTCCGGTTATCCCTGAACCAACTACTATTGCATCGTATTCGTTATTTTTTGTCATGTTTAGGTGTTGAGTTGTTTAGGTGTTGAGTTGTTGAGTTGTTTTGTTTATTAAGAATATAATCCAAGGTTTAAATAAATATTTTCAAAAACAACATGAATTATATTAAAATACCAATTTCGGTTATAAGGTTTTAGAACAATTTATTTAAATTGCCCGACACCTTTAAAACCTTTACATATGAACAGGCGAAAAGCATTGAAATTAACAACATTAACCGGAACAGTAATTTTCACTGGCTTTTCTTCTACTTTAACTTCTTGTACAGAATCAAATGAACTTACATGGAAGCCTGTCATTTTAAATGAAAATCAAATAGAAATTATAGAACACATAGCCAACCACATTATACCTGAAACAGAAACCCCTGGTGCAAAAGATGTTGGAGTCTCCCGGTTTATTGATCTCATTCTTCAAGATGTTTATACAGAAGATGAAAAATCAAAATTCTTATCCGGGATAGATAATTTTGATAAAAACTGCATAAAAGCCCATAATAAATCATTCACTTCCCTCGATTTTGATCAAAAGAACAGCTATTTCTTAAGTGTAAAAGAGTCTTCATTCTTCACAGAGATAAGAAATTTAAGCCTCGATTGCTATTTCCATAGTGAACAAGGCATAAAGCAAAACTACAATTACCTGCCCGTTCCGGGAAAATTTATAGGATGCGATAACATGCCGGAAAATGGTAAAGTATGGAGAGGTGGGGATATATAGTGTATTTTTATGAACTGGCATTCTTATATTTTCACAAAAAAACTAATTTTTCCCTGTCAATTTCAACGTCTTTTACTTTGAATATTTCCATAAAATTTAGAAGAAATTTAATATATAGTTTTGTGTTATTTTTTTAGTTCCATTAAACGTCTTTCCTGTTCAAAAAGAGATAACAAAAATCATAATGATTTTTGTTATCTCTTTTTGTCATTCAAATGCAGATAGTTAGTTGTTTTTTATGGTTACACAAACCGTTAAAATAAACACAATTTTAACAAAATTAAATTAACTCTGCACCTTTTATATTTATCAAACACTAATTATCAGTACCATCTAATTTAATCATAAGTACCGTCATTTTTATTTCAGTAACCTCACCTGTTTTAGCAAACATTTCATCCACATCTTTACCAGGATGTACTTGCGTAAAATATTTTCCGTATTCGGAAGTTAAGAATTGTTCCATGTTCTTATAAACATCCAATGTACCACAATAATAATCCCGAAAAGTACCGTAAGGCATCATCATGTTGTACATACCCCACCCTGTCATTTGATCGCCTTTAATCCGGGCATCATGTACAGGTTTCCACACATCTTGCTCTATTTTTGTGTGCTCTGCTACTGATTTACCGGGTTTGGTAGCCATAAAGTTGAAAACAAAAATATTTGAGTTTTTACCCCAGTCTTCTTTAAAAACGCCATCCACATAATACCACACCTCCGATTTCACTATTGATCTGGTTGTTGCTGTATTATTTACAAGTTCCAGTTCCTCTTTTGTCAACAGTGACTCCCATCCCTTCGGGAAATATTCACCTTCATAAAACCCTGCAAGTTGCTTATTTCCTCTGAATACATTTACTGTTACAAAGTCATACTCAACATTGGAACCTGATGGGGAAGCCACCTGATAAAACGACCAGCCATCAGCCATTCCCGCTTTTATTTTTGCCTGATGAATCTTTTTCCATACAGCCTCAGTCTTCACATAATCGGCATATTTTCCCGGTTTCACCTTCATATAATCGAATGTAAAGTAGGTTGTTTCTGGTTGACTTTGAGCATTTAATTCTGTATTAAA
>JAOUKG010000298.1 GCA_029882725.1 Cyclobacteriaceae bacterium | reverse complement strand
GGTGGTAGCCGGGTCATTAAAAAAGAATAATGACGCTTGAAGATTTAGGATATCATTTAGAATTTGAAAATTACCGAAAAGTTCAAAATCTGGAATCATTGGAGGTGGCGCGGGTGGTTTCTGAACATAAAGACAGATTTGTTGTAAGGACGGCGGAAAGAGAATATGATGGTGAGCTAATCGGAAACTTGCGCTTTTCGGCACAAAACAGGGCTGATTTTCCTGCTGTGGGTGATTGGGTTGCAATTTCCGAATATGACGAGAATAAGGTGCTTATTCATTCCGTCTTTCCGAGAAAATCAATGATTGAAAGGCTCGCAGTCGGAAAACAAGGCGAGAAACAAATTATAGCAACAAATATTGACTTTGCTTGTATTGTGCAAGCCGTTGACAGAGATTTTAATATTAACCGAATTGAAAGATACCTGACAATTTGCCATACAGCTCATGTAAAACCAATTGTTATTATCAATAAAACAGACCTGGTCAACGATACCGAATTGGCCGGGGTGGTTAATGCCGTTGAGAAAAGAATAAAGAATGTGCCGGTAATTGCGATAAGTAATGAATCCCCGGATGGAATAGAGAGGCTAAAAGAAATTATTGAAAAAACGAAAACATACTGTTTACTGGGTTCGTCAGGAGTAGGAAAGTCAACGCTTTTAAATAATCTTTTGGGAAAGCATTTGATGAAGACAGCGGCAATAAGTGAAAGTTCAAAGAGGGGTAAACATGTTACAAGTCACCGGGAATTGCATGTTCTTGAAAGCGGTGGAATAATCATTGATAATCCAGGTATGCGTGAAGTTGGAATGACTGATTCTACAGGCGGGTTGGAGATCACATTTGATACAATTACAGAATTAGCAAAGAATTGTAAGTTTAAAGATTGTACACACACGACTGAAATTGCTTGTGCAGTAATAGCAGCCGTAGAAAGTGGGGAAATAGATAAATCGTCCTACGAAAACTATTTAAAAATGGAACGGGAAAAAGAGCATTTTATGTCTACTGTTGCTGAAAAACGCCAAAAGGATAGGGACTTCGGGAAAATGATAAAGAATTACAAAAAGAATAAATAATTGCAAGTATATCCTTTATGTCAATCTAATAAATGGAGACCCCATATTGGAGATTTGAGCACCTAAAGAAATTTTTAGAGATGATTGAAAGGAAAGTAAAAACTGTGAAAGGATTGTTAAAACAATAGAGAGGCAACACTTCAACCAAAGCAACGAGTCATATATATTATGCTTTGATCGTAGTATAGCTGTTTTAGTCTTACCGGTAGATAGAAATCCCTGCACCAATATTTGCTCCTTTTTTGAGTTGCTTACCCAAGGTATATCCTTCCGTTTTATAACCCATATTAAAATTCAACCCAACATGCTTACTTAGTATCCATTGGCCGGATAATTCGGCTGACACCCCATTTCCAAAGATGTCCTGCTGCCAGATTTCTGTTAATATGTCAGCTTTGAAATTGTCTAAGTCTATAATATTGTTCATGGATACTCCCAAACCAATATTGTTAAAAGGTCTTCCATACCTCATATATAAGCCATATTGCCTGTTGTTAAGGTGAATATAATTTTGCATATATAATTCGTACCCCAAAGGTGAGGCATTGAATAAGGTACCATACGTCCATCCGGTATTGTGATCGCCAATCAGGAAAACAGGCCTTCGGATTTTTGAAGCTTTTCCAAATGCGCCACCTACCTCACGATAGAACTGCGGGTCCAGTAACTGAAAAAATGTTGCGAAAATGGATGCCTGGTTGTACAATTTTACCAGTTCCTGATTTACCGTATTATCAGGTTCAAATACCTGATTGTTGGAGTAATTTTTAAATACCGGCAATATATAATGTACCGGGTCTCCTGCAGTTTCTATCCATACATTCTGCTCTTTTGGATTTATGGGTACGATGAGAGTGGTGTATATCGGGTACATCAGTCTATTGGCAAATGAAAGTGACAAGTCTTCATTCCAAAGTCCGTTTTGTCTGATAAACTGAGATTGTAATGTTTTAACATTTAAGTAATTTACTTCAAATCCCGCTGTCACAAAGATCGCTTCATTCGTCAGGGGAATGTCTACAGGCAAATCGGCTGTAGTGTAGGGTACCGGTATTCCAAAATTATGGATGTTGAAAGTGCCCCCTACCTGTTTGGCACGTATGGAATGTCCAATTTCGTGTGACCAAAGCATCGCCAGGTAGGTAGTGGCAAAGTTGAATAATCCTTTGGTTACATTAGCTGCTTTGGGTTTCATTTTACCATCAACAAGAGAAGAAAACCCATCATTTATTACCCGGTATGTACTTATGAAATTTCCGGAAGAGTTTCTTAGATCATAATTGTTATAGAAGCTAAACTCATACTTTCGTTGCCAGAGGCTGTCCTGTCCTAAACAATAATTTGAATTTATAATAAGGACAACCGCAATTAGTACTAATCCTGCATTTTTCATAGTCCGTTGTTTTCAATAATTTTTGCTTTTGCACTTCATTTCTACCCGAAAAGATAATGATGTCATGGTCTGACCGTAAAGGATGACTTCATAACTTCTCATTTATAGTTGAATTACTATTTTAAACGTTAAATGAAAGCGGCCGATCATCCTATATATTCAACATGTATTGACAGGGACTTAATATGTAATGACAAGCCTTTTTTTTGTTATGTAATTGTTGTTCGGCGCCATTTGGCTAATTGTGGAGCTGGCTAATTGAGTAACTTCATGGGCCCCACCTTCTGCCCCTGACTTCCGGTTTCATCAATGAATAAGATGGAAATAATTAATATTAATCCGGCATTTTCATTTTCTTCAGTTTAAGGCAACCAGCCTAGTTTCTAGAATTGTGATAATGCTTTTTCAAGTGTCTTATCTTGTCCATTTGCCATTTCTTCAAGCGTGTTCTTAACATAAACGTCAGGAGGCATACCTATCCCTTCGTAGGATATCCCATCTTTGAATTGAATTTTTTGAGTAACAAGGGAATAAAACCACCCGTTAGCCAACTCTTTTCCAATTTTAGTTGCAAATGCGCCATTCGTTGTATCTCCGACATGTATAAGATTTGGAAGTGTTTTAAACGCCATTACCATTCTTTCTCCTGCGCTGATGGTGTATCTGTCAGTCAACAGAACAATTGGCTTATCAAAGTATTCACCTGCGGGAGAAATGTCCCAGTCATGCCAATCTGTATAATCATCAGGATCCGTACCATTTTTTGTTTTTGAACGAAAAACCAGATGTTTTTCATTGGTAAACCTTCCAAATTCAGAAAAGGCATAGGTGAAGTTTCCCCCTTTATTATGACGTAAATCAACAATTAGTCCATCAGCAGCTGAAAAATAATTAAGTATTTCATCAATTTCCAGCATGTTCTGGCCAATGGCATCAACGTGCCAATAACCAATACTACCCATCATTCCATATATATTCAAATCATATCCATTTTGCTTAAAATCCTCTTGCAAGTAATTCCTTTTTATTAGATCCAAATCAAACAACTCATCATCTATTCTTTGATCAATGATGATATTGGAATAAAAAATATCGCTATTTGGTATTGTTAAATCTACATGGCCATCATTCAAAGTTCGAAGCATCTTTTTTAAGATAATCAGAAGTTCATCACTCGTTGTTGATGCATTGACCTGAGGCCGATAAATTTGTTGTTGCTCTAACCAATCAACACCTCTTTCCTCAAATGAAGCGTAATCTGTATTAAAGGTTGTCCAAAAATTTTCAAAAAGAGCTTCAGGATGATTTTCCGGTTCAGCTTCAAAAAATGTTTCTTCGCAACCTAATAAGACTAATATAGAGAGCGATAATAGGGCAATTTTATACTTTTTCATAATCCTAAAATTTATATTTTCCACTTAGATAAATAGCATTTTCTATTTGGGAAATTCGTGTTGGTAACTGATTGAAATTCATAGACAAAAGATAGTTCATTCCGATATCCCATTTCTCATTAATGACATATCCATAGCGCACATCAAAGTCAAACCTTTGAGACACCCCCCATGATTGCAATTGTCCATCTTTAATTCGACTGGCAAATTCTGTTATCCCATTATGAGAATATATGGTCTCAAAATATTGGTCATCCTGAGCAAGATAAGGTACCCGGTAGATGTATGCGAATAAGGGCAATGATAAATTGGTTGTAAAATAATGCTTTTTATTCAGGGCATACTTTAGGTTTAACCAAAGATCCAGACCAAATGAAACGTGCATCGGAGAAGGTCCTGAAGGTCCAAAATTATAATCTGAAGCATAAATATGGTTTCTGGATTTTCCTCCAATGACAAGTTCCCACGGTGATTTCTCCAAAACGGTTTTCCCCAGCGCATAATTAAAATCAATAAGTTTAAAGCTATTCGGCATGCTGGTTTGCTCACCACCATAGAATGAATTGTATGCGTAGGGTTCAACTATACTTGGATTGTAAAAACTAAACTTAAGATCAGCAAAATGGATCAGCTTGTTTGATCGGCTATAACTCATTAATACATTCACTGGCGACCATTTTTTATGAATAAAAGGTGAAACCGTAAGGTCTTGCCTCATTATGTTGCCTACTCCCCAATGTAGTGCGATAGCATTATCGTTTCTTTTTTGCGCGTAAAGCCCGGAAGAAAGAAAAAGAGGAAAAATTAAAATAATTAGCTTTTTCATGAGTTGGTGCTTTTAATCTATTGTTAAGTATTCGCCTGGTTTAAGATGTTTTTCCGTCCCGCATAGCTGTCGGGACGGAAAAACGCAAAAGT
>JAOUKG010000297.1 GCA_029882725.1 Cyclobacteriaceae bacterium | reverse complement strand
GCCTGAGTCGTGGAGTAATTGATTCGCGGGATGTTATCTATTTCTTGTCGATTATTTTCATTGGCTTATTCCTTTCTGAATCATCATTGACTAAACGAAACCTAAGCTGAGTATGAAGAAATTCTATTTATCCACCTTTTTGATAATCGTTTTGGTTATAGTGGTTAATCTTCTTTCCGAAGTATTCCATTTCCGTCTCGATTTTACCGAAGGGAATCAATATACTTTAAGTAAGGCAACAAAAAGAATACTCAACGACCTTGAAGACCCTGTTACTGTAAAGGCCTATTTTTCCAAAAACCTTCCTCCTGAAGTGCAAAAAGTCAGACAAGATTTTCAGGAGATATTAATTGAATATGCCAATCTGGCCAATGGGATGCTTATTTTTAAGTTTATTGATCCAAATGAAAGTGAGGCAAATGAAAGAGAAGCCGCTCAAAGTGGAATTCAACCTGTAATGCTTAATATAAGAGAGAAAGATCAGGTTAAACAGCAAAAAGCTTTTTTAGGAGTATCTGTTTCTCAAGGTGAAAATATCGAAGCTATTCCTATAATAAGACCAGGAGCAGCCATGGAATTCAGCCTTTCTATGGCTATTAAAAAAATATCTACTCTGGATAAAGAAACAATTGGATTTCTAAGAGGGCATGGAGAACCCCCTTTATCTGAAATGCAACAATTAGGCATACAACTTCAGGTGTTATATAATTCTGTAGAAGTTTTTCTTTCAGATACATCCAGTATTCCTGATAATTTAAGGACTTTGGCAATAATCGCACCTCGTGATACTTTTCCTATCCAACATATCAATAAATTGGATCAATTTGTGAAAAAAGGAGGAAACCTCATTTTGGCAATCAACAGAGTAGAGGGTAGCCTGCAAAGTAACTATGGAAGGCAGGTGCAAACAGGGTTGGAAAACTGGTTATTGTTAAAAGGAATTGAAATTTCGCCCGAATTTGTTGTGGATGCCAATTGTGCCACAATAACGGTTGAGGAACAACAAGGTGTTTTTACATTACAATCAGAGATAGCATTTCCCTACTTACCGATAATTAGTAAGTTTTCAGGTCACCCAATATCGACCGGTCTTGAAACCGTAGTATTTGAATTTGCTAGTCCGGTAAAATACATTGGAGATACTTCAAATCAATTCACGCCTTTATTGTTTTCTTCCGAAATGTCAAATTCATTATCTTCTCCTCAATATTTCGATATACAAAAGGAATGGACAGAACAAGATCTACCTCTTAATGGTGTGGTATTGGGAGCTGTTTTGGAGGGAAATAACGAAGGGAATGCTCAGGGTAAATTGGTGATTTTCTCAGACGGTGATTTCATTGTTAATGGACCAGAACAACAGGCTCAACCTGTTCAACCTGATAATGTAAATCTTTTTTCAAATGCCTTGGATTGGCTGTCAGATGATACGGGCTTAATTGAATTACGAACAAAAACAGTTACTTCAAGACCAATAGATGAACTTACCGATTCAACAAAAACTATATTGAAGTACATGAATTTTGGACTTCCTTTATTTCTGGTAGTATTTTATGGCATTTTAAGATTTCAAAAAAACAGGAAACGAAGGTTAATGAGATCAAGACTGAACTATGAAGAAGATTAATAATAAAATATTGCTCGTTATTGTTTTGATCTTTATAGGGATTCTAATGACTTATAAATACTATCAGTCGCCTAAGTTGGAATCAAATTTTGAAAGTTTACTACTCTCTCTTGATACTGCCAGAATAACAAAAGTACTCATTAATCCGGCTGCTGACACGAATAGTTTAGTGAAACTGGAAAGGAAAAATGATACTTGGGTTTTAGTGGGTGGAAACAAAGAGTATGAAGTGGACTTATTGTATGTGAAAAGATGTCTTGAGGCATTTAATTTTTTGGAGGCAGAGAAATTAGTAACCAGAAGTAAAGCCAAATGGAACACATATAATGTAGCGGATAGTAGTACTGAGGTAAGTGCATATTCCGGGAATGAACTCCTGGTAAAAATGTATGTGGGCAACATTGGATTCAACAAAGACGCATCAGGTCAATATCACGGTGATATTTTTTCCTATGTCAGGTTAGATGGAATGGAGGAAGTTTATTCAGTAAAAGGATTCCTTTCTCCAAATTTTAATAAAAAGATATTTGAGTGGAGAGATAAAACCTTTATGCGTTTCGAAACAAACGCCGTTACTCAAGTAAATTTTGATTATCCGGGAGATTCATCATTTATACTTGTAAAAAAAGATACAACTTGGTGGGTAAATGGCCGGAAAGCAGATTTTTCGAAAGTGGACGATTATTTGTTTTTATTAGGTAATAAGGATATATATATGATTTCCGATACTGCTTCTATTTCAGATAATTTATTATACAATGTAAGTTTTCTTGGAGATACTGTAGAGTTTGGAAGAATAGAGGCTTGGAGAAATGAAACAGGCTGGAATTTGAAATCTTCAACCCGTGAAGAACCCTACTTTTCAATAACTAATGATGAAAATGATATAATTGTAGGTGCTGGTTATTTCCTTCCCATCTAAAATATAATTTTTTTTGTATTAAAACATTATATTTTACTGCAATTATCAATTATCAATTATCAATTATCAATTATCAATTATCAATTATCAATTATCAATTATCAATTATCAATTATCTAAATCCCATTGGGTATTCTCAATGTGAACTTAGTGCCTTTCATAAATCTGGATTCAACCTCAATATTTCCTTTTAGAAGATTTACTGCATCTTTCACAATATACAATCCCAAACCTGACCCGTGATTGGTATCGGTGGCCCTGAAAAACATATCGTAAATTTGGTTGAGGTATTTTTGTTCAATTCCAATTCCGTTGTCTTCAATGGTGAGGTATAATTCTTTCTTATTTATTTTGGCCGAAATAATAATTTCCGGGGGTCTGTTAAGGTTTTTTGTGAATTTAAGAGCATTTGAAATTAGGTTGGTGAGGATTATGCTCAACCTAAGTTCATCACCATAATAGATATATTCATGCTTAACCTTTGTTTTGATGATATTTTGTGCTTCTGCAGAATATTCAAGTTGATGAGTGATTTCATTTATTAATTCCTGAACTTCAATTTTATTCGCTTGTACCTTTAACCGGGTGTTTCTTGAATAATTTAATATATCTTGTATGAAGTTGTCAAGTTTGTTCAGGCTGTTTTTTTGAATGTCAAGATATGTTTTAATGTTATCAATATCATTTTCCTTTTGGGAAATATTTATTAAACCCAGGGCCGAGGAAATCGGAGCTCTCAGGTCATGGGATACTCTATAAATAAAATTATCCATTTCCTTATTTAGTTTTTCAAGGTCATTTATAATTCTATCTCTTTCAATTTCTTTTTTCTTTTTCTCATCAATATCTTGTTGTATATAAATGAAATTCGAAATTTCTCCATTTTCTAAAAAGAGGGGAGCTATATATTGATTAACCCAAAAATGGTCACCTGATTTTTTGTAAAAGAGTAGTTCTGATTCATGCGATTTTCCTTTTAAAATGGATTCTTCTATTTCATTGAGTTCTAATTGATCGGTTGCTGCACCATATAAAATGTTTGGGGTTTTTCCCGCTATTTCATCCATAGTATAGCCTGTCATTTTAGAGAAACTCTTATTTACAAATATGATTTGGCCATTGAGGCCACTTCCTTTGGTTATAACCACAGAGTCCTTACTGCTTTTTATTACTTTTTCCTGAAGTTTTAATTCTTCGTCACGTTGTTTGTTTTCCGTTATATCTATTACAGCGCCATGAAATATTGTGTCTCCTCCCAAATCAGGTTCCGGTTTACCAATCAAACGTATCCACTTTTTATTTCCTTTTGCCGTTAAAATCTCAAAATCTTCATTGAATTCATCCTTGTATAAAAGGGTTTCCTGAATTTTTTTAACCAATTTTACTCGCGTCTTTCTGTCCCTAAAAAATTTCAAAGTACTCTCTAAAGTCAATGTTTTTTCAGGTGAGACATCAAAAATCTTCCTTGTTTCCTCAGACCATTTTATTTGGTTGGTCTCAATATCCATTTCCCAGCCCCCAACTTTTGTTAGGTTTCCGGCATGATCAAGTAAACTTTTTGTTCTTTTTAATTCCTCTTGAATAGATTTAAGGGGTGTGATGTCCAATGCAACCATATACCAACTGGTTTTTTCTTTGGATTCATTTTTTGGTGCCCCTCGCAAATACACCCATTTAGTCAGTTCTTTGTTTTTTACGCGAAATTCATGCTGAAAAAGAGTCATTTTTTTTGCTGAAGCTGATAGGGCAAGTTGGATTTCGTCAATATCCTCCGGGTGTATTTTTTCCCAAAATAATTTTGAATTTCCAAGTGCATCATTGGTTGATATACCCCAAATCTCTTGCATCCCCTGACTTACAAATGAAATATTGTCTTTATTATTATTATTATATAATTCGTACTTCATTACCAATCCAGGTATGCTATTGGCGATATTGGATGCCATTTCTTCACTTTCCCGTTTTTGCTTCTCGATTTTTTCTTTCTCAGTAATATCCAAAGCAACAGCTACAAATTTGCTGTAAATCCCAGTCTCCACCACTTGCAGATGTACTTCAACAGGATACAAACTTCCGTTTTTCCTCTTATGAAGAGTCCTGTATTCGAGTTTTTGAGTTTTCTTATCCTTAAGAGGTTGTATTAGTTCTTTGAATTTTAGTATATCAAAATCAGGTTTAATATCGACAGTTACCATATTCAACATCTCATCCATTCTATACCCAAGGTTTTGCAATGCACCTTCAT
>JAOUKG010000712.1 GCA_029882725.1 Cyclobacteriaceae bacterium | reverse complement strand
CCATTGTAAAACCAAGGCCACCCAGACCAATAGAGAACCCCCCTCCTACATCGGTGGCCGCAATAGAAACTCCTACATGGCCTGCAGAAATATCCCTGCCCCCCACGTAGTAATCTTCTTTTGAATTGTTTTTTCTCAAAAAGTAAAAACCAACATACAGGATCACCAGGAAATAGCTTCCAAATATTAAATAATCAATAAAATGCATTTAATATACAGGATTCAATGATTCAAAACCTGAATTTTTAATGGCATTATCTATTAGGTCTTCATGCAGTGATTCATCTTCCCAAAGTTTCTGACCTTCAATGGGCAGGCTATCAATGGGGTCAAAATATATATACAATTTTGAATCGTCGACACTGGGGCTTCGGTACACACTTATTCCCGTGGTCTCATCATAGTAATCGTAACTATGTACATCTCTTTTTCCACCACCTCCGGGAGCATCTGTAACGAATAATGGGGTGTTGAATCCAGCTGTAACGCCTCTAACAGCCTTTTCTAGCTCCACGGTTTGTTTCACACTTGTTCGCATATCTTCCGTACCTGTTACCAAATCGTGTTGATAAACGTAATAAGGCTGAACGTTCATATAGGAAAGTTTCCGAACAAGTTGCACCATAGTGTCTACCGTATCATTTACTCCTTTAATCAAAACACTTTGGTTTCTCACTTTTACTCCATTCTGGAAAAGGTGTAACATCGCCCTTCTGGTGATGTCGGTAATTTCATTAGCACTATTGAAATGCGTGTGTAGCACTACTTCTTTTCCTTTTTTCCTTCCTAAAGTTACTATATCGATCAATGCGTTGGTCCAGGCATCGTCGCTTAAGATCTTCATGGGCATTACAGCAGGACCTTTTGAGGCAAAGCGTAGTCGTCTTACATGAGGAATATCGAGCAGCAGTTCACCTATTAACCGCAGCCTATCGGGTGCCAGCATATAAGCATCACCGCCTGAAATCACCACATCCTCCACTTCAGGACGTGAAGCGATGTAGGCAAAGGCCTCATTCCATTTTTTGGGAGCATTTTTGAACCGTTGTTTGTCTACAATGTCGGTGTTTCCTCCAATGGCATAACTCCGTGTACAGAAACGACAATAAACAGGACAAACGTCCAGGGGAAGAAAGAGCACCTTGTCGACATACCTATGTACTAAGCCATCTACAGGAGAATCGTTTTGTTCGCTTAATGAATCAAGTCTAAGTTTTGGGTGATCGGGTCTGAATCCTGAATTAATAGGGATAAACTGGATTCGTAACGGATCGTTGTAAGGATCTTTCCAGTTGATTAAGCTAAGGATATACGGTGAAATACTAAGATTCATAGGGGCTTTTTCCATCCCTTTTTTAACTTCTTCAATAAATTCAGGCTGTACAATTCCTTTTGTTAGTTCTTCAAGCTTTTCTAATTTTCTAACAGTTTGTTTGTTCTGAAACTTTATATCTAAAAACTCTTCTTCGGACACATTTTTAAAAGCGGGAATTTTTTGCCAAAACAGGGTCTTGACAAACTTCCTATGGTTAAGGGAATCGGGATCTACAAAATCCTTCAAATGATTTGGAATATCCTGATTTATAAGACTTTCGAGGGAATCTATGCCTGTAATACTTGTTGGTAATTCATTAAAATTTTCTGCTTCCTCTATAGAGGTAATATCTTCTTTTGAATATAACATTATTGGTAATTCTACTATTATTTGAGTGAAATTATAATGCAAAATTAACCAATATGTTCTACAGAACCTAATATATTAATTTTTAACCCCTGTTATTTAACTATTGTTAATCGATCGGTTCTTCCGAAGTTAAGAGTGGAGAGGCATCCATACCTTTGATTTGCATGGCCGAAGTAATGATTCCAAGTCCTTTTTGGATCATTTCTTTTTCTTCTTCCGACAGTACTTGAAGTTTTTTCGCAAGTCTGTTGTGAAGAACATTAGGAGTTTCTTCCAAAAGTTTGATACCTGAAGCTGTAAGAGTAATTGTTTTTGATCTTCTGTCGGATTCATTGTTTAAACGTGCAACATACCCACGTTTTTCTAATCTTTTAAGAATACCAGTAATTGTACTTGAATTCAAACTGAGAATATCCATCAGTTCCTTGTGGGTCGATCTGTAATCCGGACTGTTTTGCAAATGCCCTAAACAAAGCAATTGAGTTATACTGAGACCGAAATCCTTTTGAATTGCTTTCGATTCAAGGTTAAGGGACCGAACAATTTTACGTATACTTACTATAATATCTAATGAATCCAATTTGTAATTTATATTAATACACAAAGTAAAGCAATTGTAGGTAAAAATGAACACATTTGCTATTTACTCTTTGCTTCCCTTCTGTTGGAAAATTTACGATTGGTAAATTCGAACTTACAAATTGCGATTTAATTGATATGTGCCCCTAAAACCCCAGATATTTAAGCAGATGTATTATTTTTATACTTTCAGAACGCCGTTGGATCAAAATTCAGTAAACCGGATAAGTCCCTGTGTTTT
>JAOUKG010000780.1 GCA_029882725.1 Cyclobacteriaceae bacterium | reverse complement strand
TTTCCATGTTAAATCTATCAAGCAGATCAACGTTTACTATAAATATTAAATTAACTATATTAATTATAATATATGTTGTGATTACACTCTGTTTATCATATAAAACTATTATATTTATTTAAAGGCATTGATCTTATTTTCTGTTTTATGTCGTTCTTAAACCACTCAGGATATTTTTCTAATTTCAAAGAAACGGTAGGCCGGAATAAGTGTAGAAAAATTGGAGCCGTTAATGGCTAAAGAATATTCATTTCCTGAAAGAATATATGAAATTGACTTGGAAAGCTTTTTGGAAATACCATTACGAGAGTAAAATAATATTTGTAACGGGTTCATTATCTATTAAATATCCTTATTCGTAGTTAACAATTTGGCATTTATCTTTTTACAGGAAATCATTTTTAATCATTATTGAAATCTACTTTTCGGTAATTCTATATCTTGCTTACCACTCATGGCTTGAACCCACTGCTTTCACTGATTTGCTTTAAAATGTATTCAATCATAGTATTTACCAATTTGTTTAAATCAGACTCAGGTAAAGCCTTGTCATACGGATATTCCCATCTTCCTTGACTATTATTACTGACCTCTATCAAATAAGTGAATTCTCGAAAATCAACCTTAAGCGAGGTTTGCATATAGTGCACTGAAATATTTTTTTTAAAACCTCTTAGTTGAAATGTGTAATTGACTTCATTAATAAGCGTTTGATCCCTTCTCACAGTACCTTCAACCAAATTAGCAATAATAATATGCCATTTAGTATCTTTCACACCCACTTGTTTTTGTCCACTTCCTTCATTAGAAGTATAAAATAGTTGTCTGTCAAACTCTATAAACAACTCCTTCAATGTTTCACACTTTTCTTCAAATTTATCGAGTAAGGGTATGATTCCTTTCAATAGTATTGGATAAATAGTAGCAGCACTTTTTTTAAGAGTAGAAATATTTTCTTTAGCGAGTTGACTCTTAACTAATTCAATTTTCTTATCTATATCATCTGATTCTTCTATCGACTCACCTTTGGCTCCTTTTAACATGATTTCCAATGACCATATAAGCTGCTTAGCTATGTAATTGATGAAAAATTCCAAATTACCACTATCGGCCAATTGCAATGCTTTAAAGTATTCTATTTTTTTTTCAGTTTTTATAATGACCGGAGGATGTCCCATCATCATGAGTAAAAAGTTCATAAGGATCCTCGCCAATCGTCCGTTTCCATCGTCAAATGGATGGATAAGAATAAAACGATAATGGAACTCAGCAGCAATTAGAACCGGAATTTTATTTTTCTTTTGAAGTTCATTCCTGAGCCATTCCATAAGTTCGGCCATTTTTGCTGGAGTTTCTTCCGGACTGGCAAATCGAAATATCTCACCAGTCTTGGTCTTTACATGATTGGGCACAGTTTTGTATTGTCCAATTTGAATCATCCTTTTTACCGGCTTACCATCTGGGGTAATCGAATCGACTTTATAAGGTTCCTTCAAAATCATTTCATGAATTTCCCTTATAAATGTTTCTGTTAAGGGCCTCTCCTTTTTGACCACTTCTTCAATATATTTTATGGCTTCATTGTGCCCCTTGATCTCCAAATGGTCTTTCAAAGGTTTTCCCTGAGCGGTAATACCATGAAGTAATAAGGCCTTTGTTTCTCCAAATGTCAGTAGGTTACCTTCCAAGTGATTCGAATTAAAATTCCAATCGAGCCGAAATTTATCCATGATCACCTTTTCTTGCTCCGGAGAAATAGGTCGTAACGTATCCAACTCAGTATTTAACTGTTGAATTATATTTAATGTTTCTTTTAGTGTCATTATAAACTTCTTCTGCAAATGTTAAAGCTAATAATAGCAACTATTATTAAAAAATATCGCTGTATATAATTCAAATATTAGTTGCTATTATACACTGTTTCTAGGATCTCTGTAATCTTCACCAAAAGTATATAATTGGTCCAGATAAGAGATGTTAACCCCTGTTTCCTCTTTTAGTTCCATGTTTATAGCCTCTTCCAATGATTTATCATTTAGTACTAATCCCTCAGGCATTTACTTCGGAACTTATTAACATCACCCCTCAATAAACTCCAAAATAAGCTCTGTAAACTCTTCAGCATAGGTTTCCTTAAACATGTGCTGTGCATGGGCACTGCCGTCGTATACTTTTAGAATTTTTGGGTCTGCGGAATGTTCGTAAATCGATTTTACCGTATCATATAATCGTTCTTCTTTCGATACAATGAAGTATTTATCAATGGAAGTACTTTCGATGGCGGGTCCCCCGG
>JAOUKG010000296.1 GCA_029882725.1 Cyclobacteriaceae bacterium | reverse complement strand
CCCCTATTATGTAAAATGGCGGGCAACTTTTTTAAATCGGCAATTGAATTCAAGTCGGAAGGACTTTGTTCAATACCAAAAGCACCGTCCAAATCAGATCCTATCCCCACATGATTTGCATTTCCAGCCAACTGACATATATGATCAATGTGGTCGGCCAATACCGATAGGTTTGCCCCGGACTCCAATGGAGTTGACGTCCCACGAACCCAATTGGGCACCATCATCCAGGTGTCCAAGGCCACCCCCAAAACGGCACCTCTTTCTATCAGGGCCAAATACTGCTCATCGGAATATTGCCTATTATGATTGACCAGCGTTCTGGAGTTGGTATGACTAGACCAAACCGGCCCATTGAAAACATCGAGAGCTTCCCAAAAGCTTTTGTCACATAAATGAGTAGAATCCAAAATCATATGGAGCCTGTCCATTTCTTTCAGCAAATCTTCTCCCCTCTTTCCAATACTTCCTGAAGAATCGGTTCCGAAGGCATAGGTACCCGGGCCATAATGTGCCGGCCCGATAAGTCGTAATCCTTGCTTCCAGGCCCTTTCCACGTAAGTGATATCCACCATACTATCGGCACCTTCAAGACTGAGCACGTAACCAATGGGAGTATGCAGAGGGTCTTTCAACCAATCAGCCAAATGAGCTTTCACTTCATCCCCGGATTTCAGATGTTTGAGTTGCCCATTTTCTTCCATGGTTTTATACCAAATTCGTTGGGCTTGAGTCATGGCCCAGGCTTGTTCCGGGGAATTCCAACCCGGTAGTTTACTGGAAGGCTTTACGTACCTTGCAATTTGAGTAGCTACAACAATTCCTATATTTCCTTTTCTTAATTCAGGAAAACAGACCGTGTTTTTTCCACGGTCTGGTTTATCGTTCATTCCTTCCTCACTTTTTCTGATATCTTCCAAACTCCACTGAAGATCCCTGTTCCATTCAACGGCATTCATCGCCAAATCCAAATGGGCATCCAGAATCACCCCTTCATAATTGTAATCAGAATCATTCATATCTTTACTGTACTTTCACTATTAAATTTTCACTTTAAAAATCGCTTCTACTTCTACGGCCACATTATTGGGCAGCATCATTCCAACAGCAGATCGGGCGCCTTTACCATTCTCTTGTCCAAAAACCGAGGCAATGGTTTCACTAAATCCGTTCATTACCTTGGGCTGTTCAATAAAATCGTAGGCTGAATTCACCATACCAAAAGCCTTGACAAGCTTTACCACGCGATCCAGTGAACCCAATTCACTTTTTAAAGTGGCCAACATATTCAAGGCAACTCTTTTAGCCGCTTCATACCCTTGTTCTGTAGTTAGAGTATCCCCCAACTTTCCTGCAAAGAATGAACCGTCTGCATTTGTTGAAACATGTCCTGAAACATAAAGTAAATCCCCTTCCAAAACTGTCATGTGGTAATGCCCACCTACTGAAGGAGGTTTAGGTAACTCAAGTTTTAATTCTTCAATTCTTTTATCTATATCCATAATTCAATTTGTTAAACGAAAATATCCAAAATCAATACTCCAATAATTCCAGTAATTGCAATACTGGTTTCCATGAGAGTCCAGGTCCTAAAGGTGTCTTTTATTGATAAATTAAAATACTCTTTAAAAAGCCAGAACCCACTATCATTTACGTGCGACAACATAATACTTCCGGCACCAATGGCCAATGTTAGTAATTCCGGAGAAACGCCATGTCCTACCATAGGTTCCATAATACCAGCAGCAGTCAAGCCGGCAATGGTAGCAGACCCTACACATACACGAATAAGAGCAGCAGTAGCCCAAGCTAAAATAAGTGGATTTACTGTAGAAGAAACCATCAATGAAGCTATATAGTCGTTGACTTTACTTTCTACCAGTATTTCTTTAAGTCCACCGGCAGCACCAATTACCAACAATACCATTGTAATACTCGATACTCCTTTGGTAATATTAGTCATTACATCTTTCATTTTCCTGCCTTGCCTGATCTCTAAGAAATAAATAGCAGTCAATACCGCTATAAGCATTGCCATAGAAGGCATACCTAAACTTGTCAAAACAATTCGAAGTATATTTTCTTTGGCTAAAAAATGCTCAGCTAAAGAAGAAAAGGCAATAAGGAAAACAGGAAGGATTGCACAAAAAATACTTATAAATGGTGAAGGCACATGATCTTTATCCATTTTTTCCTTCCCTACAAAATCTTTTAATGGAACCGACACAATGCCTTTACTCAATTTGGCTGAACCAAAACCTGAAATTAAAATAGCTGGAATTGATACTATTAAACCATATATTAATGTAAGGCCTACGTCTCCTTTAAACATTTGGATAATTGCCGTAGGTGCAGGGTGAGGAGGTAGATAACCATGTGTAACGGAAAGGGCAGCCAACATGGGCAAAGCCACTACCAATAAGGGCATTCCGAGACTAGCGGCAACTGTGAAAACCAACGGCACAAGTATTACAAACCCAACCGAATAAAACATAGGTAACCCTACAAGAAACCCAGCTAACATCATAGCAAACTGCACACGTCTTTTTCCGAACAACTGTACAAGAGAAGATGTAATTTGTTGGGCTGCACCACTATCTGCAATGATTTTACCCAACATGGCCCCCAAACCTAAAATAAGTATAAGAGAGCCCAGTGTATCTCCAATACCACGTTCAAAAGCCATTAGTGAAACCTCAAGAGTAAGGCCTTGAGACAACCCGATAAATATAGAAACAAGTATAAATGCAATAAAGGCATTCAACTTAAAAACGGTAATCAGTAAGAGCAATAACAAAACCCCAACAGCAACAATTAATATAGGCATAGTAATTTTGGTTTAAGTAACGGGCAGAAATATATACAATTGAAAATTGTTAGGAAAATGATTTTACATGAGATGGAAAATATGTTTCATCAGAGGAACGGAAAAGTCCTAATTAATCAACATCACTTTAATCGTACTTTTTATATTTTTTATTACATTGATTAAACATGATTTAAATCAGTTTTAGCTATACAGCAAGTTTTATTCATCAAAATTTTTAATCTACTTTTAATATTTTTAATGCCTTTTTTACATACTTTTTTAACCTTTAATCTTATTTTTTTTATATATACATCACTTATGGATCAAAAATGCCGCTTAAAATAGAATTAATAAAAATAATCTAATATGTGTACTTTATATTTTTTTATTACATATATTGTAATGTGTAAAATGAGGTTCTATGGAGAAAGTAGTTGAAAAGAGAAAGGAAGGAAGGGGGAACAAAATTCTTATCGTGGAAGATGAATACATTATTGCAGAATCCCTGAAAGAGAATTTAGAAGACAAAGGTTATTGCATTACTTCCATAAACGACACAGTAGAAAAGACCTTTTCCAGTATAAAACTAGAAAAACCAGACCTAATTCTATTGGACATCAACTTAAAAGGACAGTCTGAGGGGTTAGAAATTGCCAATCAGATAAAAGATATTCCCATAATCTTCCTGACATCCAACACAGATTTAAGAATACGGGAAGAGGCTATTAATTGCTCCCCGTATGGATATATTCAAAAAGGAAACATTAATGAAGATTTCTATATAAGTATTGACCTGGCTATCAATAAAAGTCACATGGTAACTAAATACAAAAACTATATAGATCTAAGCAAGAAGTATATAAAACAGAAATCCACTGAACTAGAAGAGTTTATGTATAATATATCTCACATTATAAAAGGCCCAATAAGTACTATTAAAGGTATCGTAAACTTATCATCTTATGAGAGTAATCACAACTTTCTTTCAATGATTGATATTGAAGCCAACAAATTATCTATTAATTTAAACAAACTAGTAAAGCATATTTATATAACAAATAAAGAAATTGTAATTAAAGAGTTTAATTTTAATAATATATTATATGAAACTATAAACGAATTAAGATTTAACAAAGAATACAAAGACGTAAATATAAACATAACTCATAATAGAAATAATACAATTTACACCGATGATGTAATCCTCAAGGAAATAATTTACGAATTAATAGAAAACGGACTAATCTATAATAACAATATTGAACACGAAAAATGGATAGAAATTAGTTATGAACTACTAGATCACGGAAACAAACAAATTACTATTTCAGATAATGGAGTTGGTTTAGGTGACGAAATAAAAGACAATATTTTCAACTTATTTTATAGAGGAAATGAATCTTCTATTGGTTCGGGAATTGGCTTGTATATGGCTAAACAGTTAGCAGAAAAAATCAATGCAATCATATCTATTAAACACACATCAAGTTATGGTACTGCCATTTCTATAAAATTTAATTAATGATTCAATGAATGAGCGTATTATGATTGTTGAAGACGAGGCCCTAATTGCATTATCACTTAAAGATAATTTAGAATCCCACGGGTACAATATTTGTGGAATTTACGATAACGGTGAAATCGTACTTAATAATTTAGAAGAAAAAAAACCAGATTTGATATTAATGGATATCAACATTAAAGGTGTATGGAATGGAATTGAAACCGCAGAGAAAATAAAAAAACTGTATGATGTTCCTCTCCTATTTCTAACTTCCTACAATACTGAATACATACTCAAAAAAGCCCGAAAGGTTTCTCCTTATGGGTATATCGAAAAAACAATTAATGACAAGGATATACATCTGGCAATTGATAGAATATTAATTACTCATAATAAAAAAATACCCGATAAAATAAAGGTAGAAATCAATGAAATTGAAGATAATGTAAAAATATTTTCACTGATTTCAAAAAGATCAAACCATCCAATTTTATACATTAATAATACAGCC
>JAOUKG010000295.1 GCA_029882725.1 Cyclobacteriaceae bacterium | reverse complement strand
CTTCCAGGTCTGCTGATAATCCGGAATAATCACGATATGAATACGACGAAACCATTCCCAATGTGAGCCACTCACTTAATTCACTTTCCACATTGGCATTAAAGGTCAACCGGGTAAAAGCATCATTTTTCATTATACCTTCTTCATTGGTATAGGAGCCTGAAACAAAATAACTTGTCTTATTACTTTGACCAGAATAGTTTAGATTGTATTGCTGAACTGGAGCTACATGCATAACTTCTTTAACCCAATCAATAGAATTGCCGGCAACGTAGTTGTCCTTTTCTTCCTGTGTACGTAAACGGCTTGCCACTATTGTCCTATCTGTTATGTCAGGGTAAACAGGTCGGCCGGTACCATCTGTTGGTTTGGTGTAATACCAGGTGTACAGGTCTTGTTGGTAGTAGTAGTCCACCAATCTAAGTGCATATTGTTCGCTGTCCATTACCTTCATGGGGTTATTGGTCATGCCCTGTACTCCATAGTATGCGTTGAAAGAAATTCTGGGTTTATCAGTTTTACCCTTCTTAGTAGTAATTAGTAAAACTCCGTTTGCAGATCTTGCCCCAAATACAGCGGCAGCACTTGCGTCCTTAAGAATATCAATAGTTTCAACATCGTTTGTATTGATATCACTAATTGAACCATTGAATATTATTCCGTTAAGAACGATAAGTGGCTGATCACTTGCTGAAAGCGAAGTTTGACCTCTAACTGAAAGATTAGGTTCAGCACCGGCACCACCTGTTGCCTGGATATTGATACCCGGAGTATAACCTTGTAAGGCCTGAATAATATTTAAGTTGGCCTGTGGAGGTAAGTCGTCCATGTTCATTCGGGTAACAGCTCCCGTTAAATCACTTTTTTTCATGCTGCCATAACCCACTACCACTAATTCATCCAGTTGCATTAAATCTTGTTCAAGTTGAACGTTGATTTCCCCACCGGTAATAGATACTTCCTGCGTTTTCATTCCAACAAAAGAAATGTGCAGGGTTTCTGCATCCTCAGGGATATTGGCTAAGGTAAATTTCCCGTCAATATCAGTGACGGTTCCTATATTGGTTCCTTTTACCATCACATAGGCTCCTGGAATAGGATTCTGATTTTCGTCCGAAACCGTTCCAGAGACGGATTTTTGTGCAAAAGCGCTGGCTATGGCGCTAATCAACACAAAAAGTGTAAGAGATAAGTGTTTCTTCATAAGTTTAGGTTTTTGTGTAAATGTTTAGATTATTTACTTTATGGTAAGATATGAATAAAAAAAACATATTTTTTTTTATTCAGTCTATTTGTTAGTTGAAATTGTACTGATAGTGATTTATTTAGGATTATAGGTTATTATCTTGTGTATGCGGGAGTGTTTGTTTTTGAAGTGTCTTTTTTTTGAATGGAAGTTATTTTACTTGTAATTTTATTATAATTGTTGCCTGAACATTTAATTATGAAAAACCTAATCTATATCATCGCATTTCTGACTATTGTTAGTTGTTCTTCTGTAAAAGAAACCACCGCGGTAAAAGAAGAGTGGATACAATTGTTTAATGGTAAAGACCTGAACGATTGGAACCCAAAAATCCGCGGGCAAGCGTTTAATGTTAATTACAAAAACACTTTTATTGTTGAAGACAGTGTGATTAAAGTAAACTATGCCGAATACGACTCATTTAAAACTCAATTTGGCCATTTATTCTACAAAGATGCCTTTTCTTATTATAAGTTGAGAGCCGAATACAGGTTTGTGGGAGATCAACTTGTGGATGGTCCTGGTTGGGCTTTCCGAAATAGCGGATTGATGTTGCACAGTCCTGCCCCCGGAACTATGGGCGTGGATCAGGATTTTCCTATAAGTATTGAAGTTCAGCTTTTAGGAGGAGAAAGGGAGAGAACCACTGCCAACCTTTGTACTCCTGGAACTAATGTCGTAATGGATGGGAAGTTGTTTACTGACCATTGTATTAACTCAAAATCAAAGATATTACCTGGAGACCAATGGGTAACTGTTGAAGTTCATGTATATGGTGATTCCCTTTTCCAACACTTTGTAAATGATGAAATGGTGTTGGAGTATAATGCACCCCAATATGGAGGTGGAAATGTTTCAGGAAATGCCGCTGGGCTTATTAAAGAAGGCGATTTAATTGAAGGTGGATACATCAGCCTCCAAAGTGAAAGTCATCCTGTTGAATTCAGGAAAGTAGAATTGTTGAATCTGGAAGGTTGTATGGATCCAAAAGCGAAGAATTTTGCGCCCTGGGTGGTGAAATCAAACCCGGAGGCATGTGTTTTTGAATAAACCTCAACGTCCGTCGGGATAGAAATCACCCCTTCATCAAGCAAACACAAAACCAATTTGATGGTTTTTATATAATAAATAAAATATTTTATTGTATAAAAGTCATCCTTATCCTTCGTGTACCACAATTGCTCCTCACCAAATGTTTTCCTTCTCTTTTTTTACAGGGAGAATAACAGCCGTGTGGGATTTGATGCCTAAATAATAATCTACAAATGATTCAATAATTAATTGCACCTGAAAAATCCAGATTCAGACGTTTTAGCATTTAGGAAAACAGTTGAAATTAAACGTTTAACTTTGGTCAAATCCAATGTTTTTTGCTTTCAATCCTTTATGTTGGCATACACTTGCTGTTCTAAAAATAAAATTGGTTCGATGTTATGGACTGGTCACAAAATGTGACCGGTCCATCTAAAATTTAATTGATTGTATGAAGGATTTATTGACATTACAAGGTTTCGAAACGTTGGTTTTTGAATTTAGAGGTAGAAAGGTGTTACTGGATATGGATTTGGCAATTTTGTATGAAACGGAAACAAAGAAACTGAAGCAACAGGTTAGACGGAATATGTCAAGGTTTCCATCTGATTTTATGTTTGAACTAGAAGATGAAGAAAAACAATATTTAATAAAAAACTATCTAAGACTTTCAAACCTAAAGCACTCATCGGCATCTCCAATGGTTTTCACAGAACAAGGGGTAGCCATGCTTTCCTCGGTTTTAACAAGCCAAAAAGCAATTGAAATTAATATAGGAATAATGCGTGCCTTCGCTCATTACAGGACAATGTTACTTGAAAGTAAAAAGTTAAGAAAAGAGATTAAATCGCTGGATATAAAACTTGATAAGGCATTTAAATATCTGTTGAGCAAGATTGATGATTTAACCGATCAAAAAGCAAATGCACTTCCACTTATTGGATTTAAACAAAGTAAAAGAGAGGATAAAGATTAATGATATACTTATTTTTCAAGGACACCATAGATTTGGTGCCTTGGGAAGATATTGTAACTGATTATAATATTTTAAAAAGATATGACATGACCCTTGACAGCCTGGAAACCAGAAACTGGACGCCGTAATGCCAAACAAAACGTTCCGTCCCTAACGGGACGGTTCTCTATTACCCTGAGATTCTACAAACATCAAAGCCCTACGGGCCGAAAACAGTAGAGACACAATGCATTATGCCCCTGTTTCCCCCCGTTGTTATTCATCGTTTAGACACAATGCATCGTGTCTATAACCCAGCAGTCCGTACACCCATCCTGTTAATCTTTAAACCCTAAAAATCCAGATTCAGACAATTTGTATAAACACAATACATCGTGTCTCTGCAACACATTGTGTCTCTTCATAAAATTCTCTATTTTTGGCCGATGAACTTTTTAGCGCCGCATTTTTTTTACGGACTTTTTGCTTTGTTGATACCGATAATTATTCATTTGTTTAATTTTCGGAAGACCAAAAGGGTATTTTTTAGTTCTACACAGTTTCTTAAGAAAATCAACGAACAAACAAGTTCAAGGCGCACGCTAAAACAATTGCTGATTCTTCTTTCACGACTCCTTTTTCTTGTTTTTCTGGTATTGACTTTTACTCAACCCTTTATTCCTGCAAAAGAAAGTGCTTTGCAAAATTCAGTACAGATCTATCTGGATAATTCCTATAGCATGTCGAATGAATCGGATATGGAACTACAGGCTTTTGATCAGGCACTTGAATATGTTCGGGATATAATCAATTTGTACCCTGAATCCTCCAGATTCAGACTTATTACAAATGATCCGGATCCGTTTTCAAACAGATATCGAAGCTCAAGTGAAGTGTTGGAAAAACTTACGGAAGTCTCATTGAGTCGATTTTCCAAAAATACCGAAGAAGTTTACGAAAAGATCACCGATGATGTAGGGATAGGAACTTCCTCTGACAATTATTGGATAAGTGATTTTCAGAAATCTTTTGCTTCATCTGTGCAAACAGATACCACATTTGAAGTTCGTTTAGTACCACTTTCTTTCACAGGTACACAAAATGTATTTGTAGACACATTGTATTTGGAAGATCCTTTTGTAAAGGGAAAGCAAAGTTTATCCTTAGTAGTCAGACTTTATAATACGAGTAGGTCTGAGGTACGGAATTTAATTACCCGTGTCTTTGTAAATGATAATCAGATAACATCAAGTAGCTTTGATATTCCCGCAAACGGATACAAAGAGGCTGTTTTTGATCTTGCTTTTTCATTGGAAGAAGACAGTAAGGGGAGTGTCCGTTTTGAGGATTTTCCTGTATCATTTGACAATGAAATGTACTTTGTTCTGACTTCAGGAAAGAAAATAAATGTGGTTGAAATTAGAGGTAAGGAGGAATCCCCCTATATTCCCGAGGTTTTTGGCAATCGTGAATTGTATGATTTTTCGTCACAGAGTGTTTTGACACCCAATTATGAAGCAATTGTTAATGCCAATTTAGTTGTGTTGAATGAGTTGGAATCTATCAATCCTTCATTACTTTTTCAATTGAAATCTCTTTTGAA
>JAOUKG010000294.1 GCA_029882725.1 Cyclobacteriaceae bacterium | reverse complement strand
CAAATTCATCTTCTGTTTCAACGGTTTTTCCACAGGAAATAAGAACTAATAATGAACAGATAATAATGAGGTTAGATGCGAATTTTATCATATTGTTTATTTTTAAATACGTATTGCAAAGGTAGAAAATATAATCATAATTTTTGTTTTATCCATTAACCTGCCAAAACAGACTTTAGATGATTCGACAAACGCAAGGTTAAGGCAACCAGGGTAAGGGTAGGGTTGGGAGCCCCCGATGTAGTGTAACATCCCGAACTGGCTATGTATAAATTGTTAATACCATGGACTTTGCAATTTTTATCAACTACTCCTGTCTTGGAATCAGCACTCATTCGGGTAGTTCCCATATGGTGCCAGCCGCCATTGGTACTGTCTGGGAATGTAGTATCTGTTTCATCTCTCAAAAATTCATTCAATCGTACTCTACCCAATCCTGAAACAGCTATTTGTTGGCCCAGTATTTTATACATTGTTCTAATACTCCTTTTATCCAATGGTGTTAGTTCCCAATGTAAATCCGCTCTGTTTACCCCTAATTCATCTTTTTCTTTACTTAATGTTACCCTCGAATTAGGATTAGGGGCTTGTTCTATTCGTGTATTCAATTGAAATGCCCTTAAAATATGACCTTTTTCTTTTTTAGCAAGTTCTTCAGATTTATCAAAATCCTTGTTCATTACTTGTTTACTCTTTCGGGGATCATCTTCCTGAAAGGTTTCCATTCTTGGTTTTTGATGTTTCCCCACACTGAGGGGTATCATAGATGCTGTCCCATTTAGGATTCTTTCCTTTTCCTGAATCTCGGGTGTGAAGGCAATTTCAGCACTTGCTTTGGTAACACCCCAATCAACAGTATACAAATTAGTAGGAAAGTCTTTAAATAACCACAATTCAGCAGAGGCAACCTCCAAATGCTCCATAAAATAGCGGCCAACTACGTCGTTATCATTTCCCAACCCTGCCGGTGCCTGCTTGTTGGAGGCCATCAACAACCTGGCATTTTGTATGGCCCCGCAAGCGAGAACAAATTTCTTTGCTCTTACTCTATGGGTTTTTCCGGCGTGATTCTTTACAATCATTTCGGTGATTTCAGATACCCCTTCGTTGGCTGAAATATCAACTACATTGGCGTATGTATATAGGTGAATGTTTTGTGCATTTACAATGCTGCCTTTATAAATTTGATTGAAATGGGCATTGCTATATTGCCACATCTTATTCCAAATTACCTTTTCATTCAAAGGAAATGGATTCATTTCCGGCAATTTCTTTTGCCAAAAATCCATCGTGTAATTATAAGGCCCCAATTGTAAAATTTCATTGGCCTTTCCGTAAAAAGGTTCCAAATCCCCACGGTTGATAGGCCATCCACTATGAGGCACCCAATCCCTTTTTTGAAAGTCAATGGGATCAAAAGGACTGCACATACCTGCCCAATGTCCTGTTGTTCCTCCAAAATAATGTAACCGACTAGATTTTAAGGGAAAATACTTCTGTCCTGTTGTTTGGCCTTTATACAAATCCTGAACCTTATCGTCATATTCAAAGCCTCCCCCCTCAAGCAGTATTACCTTGTGTTTTGAGCCAAGCAAATCGAGAGCCATACTGATACCCGCTGCTCCAGCCCCTACTATACAAATATCACCTTCAATTAGCGTATTATCATCGAGTTTTCTTGCGTCTGTATGCATCTCAATTTTATTTGTTTAAATAAAAAAGGGCACACTGTCTTGCTTCCGTCACCGATAATACCCAACCATCTATTATTACCATATTGTCAGATGTAAATTCCTGATCAATCTTTTGCTGAATATTTTGAACATTATCTTCAAGAGAATGAGTTTCACTGCCAATTAATTTTTCTTTTAATATACTTTTAGTGCTTTCCCCAGGGAATTTTTGCAGATATTGTTTGCCAACCTCCAATATAGTTTCATCATCCCATATATAGGATAAAGCACCAGGCTCAGAAATTGGATCAATATTGTTTTGACTTTTAAAATACCAGATAGGTAAACCAACTGCGGTTGCCCCCAACGCCGACACTATTATAAAATTCCTTCTTTCCATCCTCTCAAAAGTCAGCTAAAAGGCAGAGTATTTCAAAGCCTTTTTTATGAAGGGGTATAATGCTGAGTTATTTGGCAATTCATCAATTATCAATTATCAATTATCAATTAACCAAACCCTCACCAGCCCCACTCCTTGTTTCTCTTCCAATTCATTTTCTTCCAAACCTGGCCCTATACTTATTTGAATCCTCTCTAGGTTATTAAGGTTAAAAGAAGAATTGTTTTTGTGTTGAAAATAATAGGGTAGAAAAGAAGGATAGGGTCTGGGTTCTGTTACTGTTTTGACCGGATGAAGCTGATCTAATTTGATTCTATACTCCCTAATTTTCGGAGCAAACTCAATAATTGTTCCATAAGAGGAACCGTCTTTCATAACCAGTGCAATTTGGACTTTTTGGTTTTTACCATCCAATCCACGACCTTTTACAACCAAAGTTGATCTTGAAGATAATTCTGATTTCCGACCTTCAATATTTTCAAAAACAAAATGGTCAAGTGTATAATCATAAATGGGTTTCGCATTCAGGTTCTCATTATCCAATTCAAAAATTTTGTCTAAACGAATCTGGTACTCATCCTCATCAACTTCTGATCCGGGAACAAGAGAAAGCGTATTTCGCCATGGTTTTACCACTAAATTGGCATCTTTGGAAGCTTCAAATAAGGTAATTGGCAGATCCTTATTTACTACACGCAATTTGTAGGGTGTGCGGTCATAAAAATCCCAGTCAAAAGGTTTACCAACCTTGTCTGCCGGATAGGTTCGTGAACTTCCATCGGCAAACCGAACTTCCAATTGATAATTTAAATAACCCGGAACCATTCTTTTAGCGGGAATCATTCCTGAAAATATATAGGGTTCAACCTCACTCAATGCAAAGTCAAACCAGCCTGAAGGATTGTTGGCAAAAACATGGATTTCACTGATCTCTTTATCGGAAACGCATTGAACCTTAATGGTACTTCCAATATTTTCAGAAGCTTCCAAAAGGGGAGTATGTTTTAACCAGGTTTTATTTACCGTGCTTTCCGGCGCATAAAATGACATCAATTGATGTGTTTTAAACTTATCGGATGGGCTCCATTTTTTCTTCACACTTGATTTGGTCAACATATAAACCCCCGGTTTAATACTAAACTTGTTTTTGGAAATTTCAGGGGTGAAGTTATTGTTCTTATTGATGGCGGTTACTGTAAATTCATTTCCCAAATCGGTTAGTTTCACCGTAAGGGTGTGTTCAGCCCACTTTATAACTGTAACTGTTTTTTTTAGGCTGTTTCTACCATAAGGATTATCCACTTGAATAGCATCGGGCATTACTTCCAGTCGCCAAACTCCATTGGAAATCTTATCCAGAAAATAGGCTCCCTTTCCTGTGTATTTCACGACGCTGGAACTCCCAAAGCCAGCAATTTTGTTAAGTTTCTTCTCCTCATTTGGAGTAGAAGTAGTAGTAGAAGTGTAAATTAAGGTTTTATCTGTGTTGTATTCTGCCAAATCTTCTTCATAACTTACTTTAAAATCACCAAAGGTTTTATTCTCAGGATATACCCCTTGATCTACACCTAAGGGTAAATGATGAAACACTTCTCCTGCAATCATCAAACTGAGGGCCTTTTGTGGAGTATACGACAAATTCATATAATGGGTGTTGTACTCGGTATTTGCATAGGCAAGAAAAGTGGGATCATAGGCAAAATGGGTGGCCAATTGGATGCCTGCCTCTCTAAAACTTCTGGCCATAGCCGGATAGATGTAGGATTTATTTATATCGGCGGCATCAAACTCATAAACATATTTGGCTCCCCCGTATTTTTTGATCACCGGGTCAAAAGGAATATGATAATCGTCCACGTTAGGAAGAAAATTTCCCGGTAGTTCTTGTTGATAACCCAACCCTGTAGGGTACCACTGGAAAGTACCACCTTGTATTCCCGCTTTGAAGTAGTCTTCCATAAACTGTACCGCATGACTTACGTTGTAAAAAATAGGTTTGGAAGTTCCTGTTTTACGAATAGCATCCACCATACTCTTTACAAAGGCAGTAACGACTTCTCCCTCTCCCCGATGATGAGGCTCGTTGCTGATTTCTACCGCAATTAGGGAAGGATCCTCCTTATAGGATATTCCGGTATAAGGATTTTTATGATTCATGAATTGCTCCAGATAATTCTGCTGTGCTTTAATGGCCTCCGGATTTGTAAGACAATTTCCCTTGCCATATTTATGTGAAAACCCGGGTGTTTTTTCATCAGGTTCAGGCCAACCATTTCCCCAAAATGCAATTGGAGTCAGCACGTAGTTGATATCGTTCTTTTTCAACTCATTAATGAGAAAATCGAAAGTGTCCAGATGTTCATTTTGTAAAAGATTACCCAGTGAATCGCTGATTTCAGTATCCCAAACATGTACTCTGTACAGGTCAAACCCCAGTCTGTTGAAGTGGTAAACATCGTTCATAATTGCCTCCTTGGGGTCTATACCCAATTTTTTTGCTGAACGATAGGCATGGGCAAAAGGAACAGTGTAGTTTACACCAAAACCGTGGATTTCTACATTAGATCCATCCCAACGCAGGATTCCTTTTTCATCTTTATATGAATTTTGTGACTTTATTGAAGTTTTTTGGGCAAATAGAATCAGGCTCGAAAATAAAAAAATTAAAGAAATAAAGGCTGCTTTTTTCATTGGTTTCATTTTAAATGAAAGGGGGTAAAAATTAGTTAGGGGCTACTGCCGGCTCTTTTCTGGTAAATGTCGTAAAATGCCTGTG
>JAOUKG010000293.1 GCA_029882725.1 Cyclobacteriaceae bacterium | reverse complement strand
CTGAAGTCCAACCTATCCGACTGGGTGCCCGGTACCGCTATTAATATGGAGCGCTGTATGTTAAATAATGGTCGGTTTGATGGTCATATAGTGCAGGGGCATGTGGATACAGTGGGAGAAATTGTTAATGTTGTGGAAAAAGACGGTAGCTGGGTGTTTACAGTAAAACACGACCCCAAAGGGCATATTACTGTAGAAAAAGGTTCGGTAACCGTAAATGGTATCAGTCTTACCTGTTTTGATTGTGAGGAGGGTAAGTTCTCCATCGCCATAATTCCTTATACTTTCGAACATACCAACCTTCACAATAAAAAAGCAGGCGATCGCGTGAACCTTGAGTTTGATATTATTGGTAAATACGTTCAAAAATTACTGACCTTCAATAAATGATCAAGTACTTCTTCTTTCTTATCAGGTACTTTGTTTTTTGGGTGATCCTTCTGGTGATTTTGAAAGCCCTGTTCCTTCTTGCATTCCCCGAAAGGATAAGTGAAATGGAAGTATCTGAGATTTTTATGGTTTTCCTGAAGGGTTCCTTGTTGGACTTTTCCATGGCAGCCTACCTCACTGAAATAGCCATTTTATTTCTGATTTTTCAACTTTTAGCAGGAAGATTACTGGAAAAGCCTTTTCAGATATTCAATATTGTATTGATTCATCTTGTTGTCATTCTGCACATAATTGATATAAGACTGTTTAGATATTGGGACTTTAGGTTGGATTTAACCCCGTTCATGTATCTCAAAAACCCACAGGTTGCAGCAGCCTCGGTGAACTCCTCCGATTTGGTGTATTTCCTTGTTTTTTGGATTGTTTTAGCCTATATATTTCAAAAAGTATTCTCGAAAAAAGTACTTTTCCCCAATCAGATTCCAACTTTAAAAGTAGTCTCCCTTGTTATATTGTTCTTCTTTGCCTCTGTATTGGTTATCCCGATTCGTGGAGGGCTTGATGTGGCTCCATTGAATGTTGGGGCCGTTTATTTTAGTAATAAGCCATTTTCAAACCAGGCAGCACTGAATGTAGTATGGAACATTGGTTATTCTTTCACAATGCAGGGAGATTTGGATAATATAAAAATAAACAGCACTAAAGAAGAAATGGAAGCGGTGTATAAAAGCCTCCATACCGTAAGGGCAAATAATTATTCGCCCTCTATAATAGATCCCACACGGACGGATACAGATTTACCCCCCAATGTGTTGATTGTAATCATGGAGAGTTTTACCTCAAAACTTCTTGATTATAAGGTGGGTGGGGTTGAAGTAACTCCTTTTTTTAACAGATTACGGAATGAAAGTGTGTACTTTGAAAATACCTTCGCTACCGGCGATAGGACAGACAAAGGCCTGGTGGGTATATTGAGTGGTTATCCCGCACAGCCCAACACTTCCATCATCAACTTTCCCGAAAAGGCAGCTTCCCTTCCCAATCTGTACAGATCTTTTTCAGAGTATGGGTACAACACCTCTTTTATTTATGGGGGAGACATAAATTTCGCGAACCTCAATGCCTATATCACACATGCAAAAGTGGGAGAGGTGATCACTAAAACAGATTTTCCCACCTCTACCTACGGTGCAAAATGGGGAGTCCACGATCACATTGCCCTCGATACCCTGGTTCATTTGTTGAACCGACAGGAGCAACCCTTTTTTACAACGGCCCTTACCCTAAGCCTGCACGAGCCATTCGACATTCCTGTTGAACCCGCTTTCGCTGAAATAAATCCGGAGTCAGGATTTTTGAATGCAGCGCATTACGTGGATCAATCTGTTGGGAAATTTATGGCCGAAATGAAAGAAAGTGAACTATGGAAAGACCTGGTGGTGGTTTTTGTGGCAGATCACGGGCATCCGTTACCGGGAAGCTCAGATCGTACCGACGTGGAAAAGTACAAAATTCCTCTTTTTATAACCGGGGGTGCCTTAAAAACTGAATATAAAAAAGTGAAAACGGTGACTTCTCAGGTAGATCTTCCCGCCATTCTTCTGAATCAATTAGGTTGGGATTCTTCGGAATATATATTCAGTAAAAATGCATTGAACCGTTCTGAGCAGGGTTTTGCATTATTTAGTTTCAATAACGGTTTCGGATGGGTAGAAAAAGAGGGAGCCTATGTTTTTGATAAAACAGGCAACCGGGAGATAAGTAATACCTTTGAGAAATCTATGGATTATCCAAAGGTTTACCTCGATTTCCTGCTTCAGGATTTTGTTTCCAGATAAAGGGTTGTTAATATTGATATAAGTCAATAACTACATAACTCTATGAATTTACACATTATAAACACCGGAAAATTCAAACTTGACGGGGGCGCTATGTTTGGAGTGGTTCCGAAGGTTATTTGGAAAAACCTTGTTACACCCGATGAAAATAACCTCTGTACCTGGTCCATGCGTTGCCTTTTGATCGAAGAGGGCGATCGACTCATATTGATAGATACAGGATTGGGCGATAAACAAAGTGAAAAGTTTTTCAGTTATTATTTTCTTAGTGAAACCATAGCCCTTGAAAAAACCTTGAATGAAAAGGGTTTTACCACAGACGATGTTACCGATGTATTTCTTACCCATTTACACTTCGACCATTGCGGAGGTGCTGTGGAGCGGGTTGCTGAGAATTCGTATCGGGCAGTTTTTAAAAATGCTACTTATTGGTCCAATCAATCGCATTGGGATTGGGCAATTACCCCCAATCCAAGGGAAAAAGCCAGTTTTTTAAAAGAGAATATTCTTCCCCTTCAGGAATCTGGTCAGTTGAAAATGATAAATCCGGAAAAAAGAACCGATGATTTGCCTTTTGAAATCTTATTTATGGATGGGCATACAGAAAAACAAATGCTTCCGAAATTTAATTATAAAGGAAGGGACTGCATTTTTGCGGCAGATCTCATCCCATCCTATGCTCATGTGCCACTACCTTATGTAATGGGTTTCGATGTTCGTCCGTTGGTTACCATGACCGAAAAAAAGGAGTTTCTCAAAATGGCAGCGGAAAATAATAGTGTGTTGTTTTTTGAACACGATGCCCAAAATGAATGCGCATCTGTTAAATTTTCAGAAAAAGGGGTGGTTATAGAAAGCCTTTTTCCCCTTTCTGCTCTTTAAGTTTTTAAAAATGACAAAAAAGAAAATAGGTTTTGCACTTTCCGGTGGAGGAGCCAGGGGAATAGGTCATATTGGCATGATCAAAGCACTCGAACAATTTGATATTATTCCCCAGGTGCTAAGTGGTACCAGTGCTGGCTCCATTGTTTCTTCCTTGTATTCTTACGGATACTCAACGGGCGAAATGTTAAAAATAATTAAAAGTATAAAGGTATTTTCTTCCCTGAAACCTTCTCTTTCCTTCAGAGGGTTGATGCATATTGAATCTTTGGGGAAAATCTTGAGGGAATATATGCCCGAAGATTCCTTTGATTTACTTAAAATACCTGTTACTATTTCGGCTACAGATTTGAAGGCTGGAAAAATTGTGTATTTCAAGAAGGGAAATCTCTCCCAAAGTATCATGGCCAGTTGTTGTATTCCTGTTTTTTTTAATCCCGTTGAAAAAGACGGGATGTTACTGGTTGATGGAGGGGTTTTGGATAACCTTCCGGCATCAGTGCTAATGAAGAAGTGTGATTTTCTCATTGGTTTACACACCAATCCTATAAGTGCAGATTTCAATGTGACCAATTTTAAAAACCTGATTGAACGTAGCTTGTTGATGGCTATTAATGGAAATACCGTGAAGAGTAAGGAGTTTTGTGATGCTGTAATTGAACCACCGGAAATGGGGCAATTCAGTGGTTTTGATATTTCCAAAGCAGGAAAAATGGTTGACGTTGCCTACGATTACACCTCATTATTTCTTGAAAAAAATATCCAAAATTGGGAGTTATGAACAATTTCAAAAAAGCAATTCAAGAGGGAATACCTACCACGTTGCCACGAAAAAGTGAATTTGACAACACGGTAGATCACGCCCCCATTAGAAAAGATGTGCTTTCTGAGAGTGAAAAATTATTGGCCGTGCAGAATGCACTTCGTTATTTTCCGGTGCAGTTTCATGCCGAACTGGCACCTGAGTTTTATCAGGAACTTTTGGATTATGGACGAATATACATGTACAGGTTTCGTCCCGGCTACCCCATGTATGCACGCCCTATAGAAGAATATCCTGCAAAGTGTCAGGCTGCCGCAGCCATTATGCTGATGATTCAAAATAATTTGAGTCCGGAGGTGGCCCAACATCCTCACGAACTCATTACCTACGGGGGAAATGGGGCAGTATTTCAAAATTGGGCGCAGTATTTACTTACTATGAAATACCTTTCGGAAATGACTACGAGTCAGACCCTGCACATGTATTCAGGGCACCCTATGGGTCTGTTTCCCAGTTCAGAAAATGCACCACGTGTGGTGATCACCAACGGGATGATGATTCCCAATTACTCCAAACAGGAAGATTGGGAAAAATACAATGCCCTGGGAGTAACACAATATGGTCAAATGACTGCCGGGTCCTACATGTATATTGGTCCTCAGGGTATTGTGCACGGCACAACGATTACACTTTTGAATGCAGCAAGGAAAATACAAAAAGACAATAACAAGACTCCTCTATTATTCGTTTCTTCCGGGTTAGGCGGGATGAGTGGAGCGCAGCCCAAGGCCGCCAATATTGCAGGCTATATTTCGGTTATAGCAGAAGTAAATCCCAAAGCTGTGGAAAAAAGACATGCACAAGGGTGGGTAGATGAGGTTTGTTCAGATCTTCCAGACTTAAAAGAGCGTGTAAGTTTTGCCCGGAAAAACAACAAAATTGTATCGATTGCTTACGTCGGAAATGTGGTGGATATATGGGAATATTTT
>JAOUKG010000291.1 GCA_029882725.1 Cyclobacteriaceae bacterium | reverse complement strand
CAACATAAGAAGAATATCTACAAAAAACTGGATATAAATAAATCAACGCAGTTGGTAAACTGGGCTTTTGAGCATGGTGTAGCAGGGTAATTTTTTTAATTGACCCTGGGTAATTACAAGAATTTGTGATGGGGATTAATTGTTTCTAAAGGTAATGATGGAGTTTCAAAAACAATGGCGGAAATGTTTCTGCAGCCATTAAACAGCTCTGAAAAACACCTCCGCCAAAGTAGGTTTTACCCTTGTGTAAATAGATAAGCCTTACTAAAACACACAATAGATAAAGGTCGTTAAATCCAAATTTTAAACTGTAAGCAATTTGAAGAATTATATTAAACCTGTCAATACCACAAAAGGGGGATTTTTTTAATTATTTATGCAGAATTGATTATAAAGAATTGTTAAATTGTACTCCATTTGGTATACTAACAATAGAATTAATGCGAAATCGAGACCTTTCCTTATATCATCAACTTATATCTGATATGTTTCCCCTGATGCACCCAAAGGATGCCTGGGAAGAATATAAGCTTTCCGAAGATCAGGTGAAATTTTTTAATGAAAAGGGTTATTTGTCGAACATAAAAGTGTTGGATAATAGCCAGATTAATAAATTAAGAAAGGAACTGGAAGAGATTAATGATCCCAATCACCCAAAACATGATCTGTTTTACGAGTTTCATTCCAATGAATCTACTGATGAAAATACTGTTTTGTTTCATTCTTTGGGGCATTGGCGTTTGACTGAGGGTTTTCATGATATTTTGTGGAACCCTAGATTTGTAGTTGCAGCAGCTCAACTCCTGGGAAATAAAACAGTTCGATTCTGGCACGATCAGTTGTTTTGTAAACCCGCTAAACATGGTGGGGTAGTAGCCTGGCATCAAGATTATAGCTACTGGACTCGTACTCAGCCCATGCAACATTTAACCTGCTGGGTGGGTCTGGATGAAGCTTCTACCCAAAACGGGTGCTTGTATTATATTCCCGGAAGCCATAAATGGCAGTTATTGGATAGAACTAATCTGGCTGGAAATATGGAGGGACTGAATAATTATCTTTCTGATGCACAAAAAAAACAATTTGAAAAGAAAGTAGCTATAGAAATGCCTGTAGGCTATGGCACTTTCCATCACCCCCTAATGGTACATGGTTCTTACGAAAATCACTCTGAGATATCAAGAAGAGCTTTTGTACTTAATGTATTTGCTGATGACACTATTTCTGATTCAGATGATGAACTTTTAAAAGGTGTGCCTGCCATTTCCAAAGGAAATAAAATGGAAGGACAGTTTTTTCCTATACTCTTTGATGTTACTGCCGTATTATGATTAGTGGATAAGCTAATTTGAGGCTGCCCCATCATGATGGGGCATAAAGACGAAGGAATCATGGAAAAAAAATTCACCTTTTAATGAACGTAATCCTGTCATCATAAATTTCCCAACTCCTTGTTATGATTTCAAGTCGAACAAAAGGACAACCGGCACATTTGTAAAGAGTTCTCTGGTTAAGTTATCAATTTTTTCATCTTCTCCAATCCTGTTTTCGCCACCTTAAGTTCATCTTGTTTCCAATAATCCTTATTGAAAAGTTCAAGTGATAATACCTTTACACCTCCCATGTTTTTCAAAATATCAATAATCTTCTCCATAGGAGCATCACCATCACCAGGGTAAATTCTGTCTGAATCAGTTTGTTCTTCACGAAGTTTGTTCAATTTGTAATCATTAAAATGAAAAATATCAATAGCATTACCAGAAAGAAGCTTCAACCCATCAAAATCACTACCTCCCCTAAAAAGATGGTAAATGTCTGGTAATAGTTTCACATCCGGGTGATTTGCCGCAGCTGCAATATGCATCACTTGTCCTAGGTTAAAGATAGTACCTGAGGCCCCCCAAAATTCAAGTTGTGGCATAACACCGGTTTTTTTACCCAAGTCAAGAATTTCAGCATAATAGGTTCCTAAAGCCGAAAAGGGAGGCACGCTTTCAGGTTTTAACCCAAAAGGAGGTGCTGCTACTCGTTTACAGCCTATTTCAGACAGCAAATTCATTTCTTGCTCTAATTGCTGATACCCCTTTTTCCTTTCTTCATCATCGGAAACCATCCAGGGAGCAAAACCTATGGCATTTTCAATGGTAATTCCTGAGTCCTGGATCTTTTTGTTTAATGATGACAAACTTTTGCCTGAATCCAGATAGGCTCTTAAATCCATTATCCATATTTCTGCACCATCATAACCTGCCTTGGCTGCTATTTCAATATATTTTTCAATACCGGCCCTATTTCCCATAATGGTACTTGTATTAAGACTAAACCTAAAATCAGTGCCCTTCTTTTTTGAAGGGGAAGATAAAGCATTAACAGGTAATGTAAATGCTGAGGAAAGAGCTGTTAAGCCTGTTAATTGAAACCAATTTCTTCTATTCATATGCTTTTGATAATATCTTAATTTAAATTTTTTCTCTACCTCAACTCTTGAAATTAGTTGATAAATTGTTAACCTTTTCTTTAATTATTTCAGCACCACTTCCTCGTAAAATTCCTTCCCATCAATCTCTATTACCGCTGTATATTTTCCCGGAAGGGCATCCATCATAATCCATTCGGCAGCAGCCAAACGTTTTTGGTATTCAGCATCATCAATATACTCTTTCATCCTGTCCAACCTGCTGGAATACTGTTTTTTCTCCTTCTCTGTACGCTTCCTGTCTCTTTTCATTAATCCCCAATCCACACTATTCATTCCCTTTTCTCCTGAAGTAGTAAATTCATCAATCATCAGTTTACCCTGAAAAATTGACACCTTTATATTTTCCGTATCACTTTTTAAATAATAAAAGATAGAAACTCCTAAACTCTCACTTTCACCGTCAAAATTAGTAGTGGCTGAATTATTATTTCCAGTACTTGTGTGTCTGGTTTTTTCCCTCACATCAAATACATAACTGTTACTATTCAATACCTCGCTATTCATTTCCTGTAAAGGCTTGATATTGGTAATGAATATCCCCCTTCCGTGTGTGGCCACAACCAAATCGTGTTCCCGGGGATGTGTTTTCAAATCATGAATGGGCTGTACAGGCATATTGCTTTTGAATGATGTCCAGCTAGCTCCCCTATCTATAGAAACATACACTCCCATCTCAGTACCCACAAACAATAAGTTGGCGTTAACAGGGTCTTCCCTCACTACATTTATAGCCGCCAGAGGCAATCCCTTCGAAATACTTTTCCATGTGCTTCCATAATCTTCCGTTACGTAGATAAAAGGTCTAAAATCGTCTCTCCTGTATCCGGTATAGGTTACATATGCCCTTCCGGGGAAATGCAATGAGGATTCCACCCTACTCACCCAGTATCCGGGGTTACCCTTAATATTGTCGTTCAATAACGTCCATGTTTTTCCTCCATCTTTGGTCAACTGAACATTTCCGTCGTCAGTACCTACCCAGATGACTCCTTTCTCAAGTGGAGACTCTTCTAAAGCTGTAATAGTGCAATACTGAATATTTCCTGTTCCTTGTATTTTTGCAGGATCGTTGGTGGTCAAATCCGGACTAACTTCCTCCCAACTCTCACCTCTGTTGGTGGATTTCACCAATTTATTTCCTGCATGATATATCGTTGCAGGATCATGAGGGGAAATTAGAATCGGTGCATTCCAGTTCCACCTCA
Organism: Cyclobacteriaceae bacterium; assembly: GCA_029882725.1. Lineage (GTDB taxonomy): Bacteria > Bacteroidota > Bacteroidia > Cytophagales > Cyclobacteriaceae > JAHEMU01. The sequence continues at coordinate 1,184 of JAOUKG010000291.1, read as the reverse complement.
TTTCTTTATTCTGATTTTGATATGCTATGTTTTTTGTCTCCCCTGTCACTTGGTCTGTACGAACCAATGGACCAAACTGATACTCATTGTACAACCATCTGCTATCTGAGTAATCAACTACATTGTACATGCCGTCTCCTCCTCCGGTGCGCTTCCAATCTTCCAATGTGATTGGTGAACCATCCTTTTTAGTAGAAGGTCCCTTGATAGAACCATTGTCCTGCAGGCCTCCATATATAAAATAAGGACTCTCCATATCCACATCAATGGCATAAAATTGAGCTAATGGAAGCTCATCAGGGTGGTACCAATGTTTCCCACCATCGTATGTTACTCCCAAACCATGATCATACCCCAATAACATATGCTTTGGATCGTTGGAATCTATCCATAATGCATGATTATCTCCTCCAAACCTGAAAGGCCTCCCCCATGTTTTTCCTCCATCTCTGGTCTCCCAAACCCTGATTCCCAGTACATATACATGGTTCTCATCGGTAGGATCTATTCGTACTTGTTGATAATAATAAGCAGGGCCTCCTCCTATATCTTCCCCATCGGGACTTACTTTTTTCCATGTATTTCCGCCATCATCTGAACGGTACATCTCATCCCCCACTTCTTTTTGATCTTTACCCAATGGAATGCCCTCCACAAGCTGCTTTAGCCTGTCTTTATCCTTCATTCCGGGTACATTCACATTTTCTATATTGGCATAAACAACATTAGGATTACTTTTGGAAATATCAATTCCAATTCTTCCTAAGAAGCCTACTGGTAGCCCCCCTTCCAATTTTTTCCAGGTTTCACCGGCGTCAACCGATTTATAAATGGCACTGCCCGGACCTCCCGGATTATAGGTCCATGGAGTACGTGTTTTATCGAAAGTAGCCGCAAACAATATATTTGGGTCTACAGGGTGCATTACGACATCCACAACACCTATTTTTTTCTTATTTTCTTTAATGTTCAGTACCTTTTTCCAGTTTATACCGCCATCTGTAGTTTTATACAGTCCTCTTTCTTCATTATCGGAGTATAAATGCCCCAAAGCTGCCACATATACTATATTTGGATCTGTTGGGTGAATAAGTACCCTTCCTATGTGGTGGGACTCTTTCAAACCCATATTTTTCCAGGAAATCCCCCCATTATCTGATTTATAAACACCATCCCCCCAATAG
>JAOUKG010000292.1 GCA_029882725.1 Cyclobacteriaceae bacterium | reverse complement strand
CTTCCGATCTCCTATTACTAAATCTTTTACTTCTTTTTTTTCATTGAAAGAAATTTTAAAAGGACTGATAGTATGGGTAAATCGTATTTTGTACTGATCATAAACCTCCAACTCGTTTATTAGTTTATCAATAGTTTGAACAGAAGGGGTCTGAATTAAAAATATTTCTTCAATTTTATTGTTTTGAAATACAAGTTCACCTTTTGAATTATATAACAAAAGCCCAAAGTCAAGGTGATTTAAAATACCAGTAAAATTCATATTCATAATAAAAACATTCATCTAATGTTCATTTTTAATTTCTTATTTTCGATTAAAAATGAACATTCAATTCTATACAACAGGCAAAAAACAAAAAAATACAGGCTCACCAAGAAGCTTATAATGGCTATTAATATCTTAAATAAAACTCCAAGGTATGGTATTATATTTAATAATTAAAGTCTAATTCAATCGTTGGAACATATTATCCTATTAGGCGCTAATTATCCATGTTATGCATATTCTATTTTTGCTTTTTTTAACACAGGCAATACAAAGAAACCTTAGTAGATAGTACGTTAATTTTTTAAAATAATTGGTTGATCAGATAACACATCCACTAAATAAGCAAATCTAACCGCTTATTTAGTATAGAAAAAGAACACCCCATTAAATAGTAATTTTGTTTAAATGAATTCTACAGGGAAATTATTATTGGGGATAGCAACATGCCTACCTATTTTGGGAACCGGGTTTCTTATTAGTCACTTATTTAGTTTATTCTTTTCTACTTTCTCAAATATGGACACAAGCTCTACCCCTGAACCGTTTTTATTTTATGAGGAATACTTTTATCTGATTGGAATAGTTGTCTTATTAGGTGTACTATCTTTTGTATTAATAGTTTTCTATATTATTCATATAGTAAATAACAAACAGTTATCTAACACCTTACAGGTTATCTGGATTTTAATAATCCTGTTTTTTAATGGTATTGGTTCCATTATTTACTGGTACATAAACATTTGGAAAGCGCGGGAAACCTCATTTAAACCTTACGCAAATAACTAATCTTCAGATTCTACTTTAACTAAAAACAAAAGTCGGATCACCGGGTTTTTAGGAGAATTAACATAAACCGTAACTGATTTTTGCTGATTCCCTATTCTTCTCTCACTATTAAAAACCACTTTTAAATCAGCCGATTGCCCAGGTAATAGATTGAAAGAACTCAATTTATAATCTATACAACTACAATTGGGTTCAATTTTCCTTATAATTAATTCAGATTTCCCGGTATTTTTTAAAATATAACTTCCCTTTGCTTTATCACCTGAATTAATTTTACCTGCATCAAATGTGGTCTTTTCAACATATAAAACGGGTAATTTTTCCCTTTCCTTTGCACTAGTTACCGGAAAATACTCTTCAATATTTGCATACAACGATATTGACTTTTGTCCTTCATCTCCTTCTTCACTAGTAAAAAAAGTAATATTATGGTTCATAAAACCAAGATCATTTGCCTTTTTTGCGTCATAGGTCACAACTATTTTTCCTTTTTCACCTATCCGTAGTAAATGCGGCATAAATTCAACTTTCACAAAGGGAGGAACCAATACTGAGTCTGATATTATCAAAATAGAATCTCTTTCATTATAAATTTCAAACTCTTTAATAGTTGGTTCTTTAGTAGTTTTCACTCTTCCTAAGTTAAATATTCTACTTGTAAAACGTAATGCCCCTAGTTGAACTGGAAATTGTTCCTCAACATCTTTTGGTCGGGGAATAACTTCCCCAACAATATAAAGCCTCTCGGTTATAGCGTTATCGGATTGAATATAGACTGTGAGACTTTTTTTAAAAGATCCAGGTCTATTTACAGTAGAGTACCTCGCTTTAACAAAACCATAATCCCCAACTGCAATGGTATCTTTAGTCCAATCAGGGGTTGTGCAACCACAAGATGCCTGTACTTTGGATATCACAATAGGTGCCCCAGATATATTTTTAAATCTAAATTCGTGTTCAGCATCTCCATCTACTTCTTTAATCTCACCAAAATCATGGGTTTTGGACACAAATTCCAAGTTTTCAGTAGACTGAGCTTGAATTTTCTGAATTCCAATAAACATGAAACACAACACATAGAAAAATATTGATAACCGAATCATTCTGAATTTTTTAAAATTAATTATTATGCATAAACTTGCGCCTCGATAATTATTCTTACAAAATTAAGGTTATTTCATTAATAAACTGTGGAAATGAAAAGAATATTGACAGGGATTCAAAGTAGTGGACGGCCACATTTGGGGAATATTATGGGGGCAATTCTGCCCGCTATACAACTTTCACAAAACAAAGATCATGAGTGTTTTTTTTTCATTGCCGATCTGCATAGTTTAACAACAATAAAAGATGGCAGCATAAGAAAAGAGAATATTATAGCTACTGCGGCTGCCTGGTTATCTTTTAATTTTGACACTAACACCAATTTTTTCTATCGCCAGTCTCATGTTTCGGAAGTATGCGAACTGATGTGGTATTTAAATTGCTTTATGCCCTACCAAAGGCTTCAACTAGCACATTCTTTTAAAGACAAAAGCAGCAAATTGAGTGATATCAACAACGGATTGTTTAGTTATCCGGTTTTAATGGCTGCTGATATTTTATTGTATGATGCAAATGCAGTTCCTGTTGGTAAAGATCAACAACAACATTTAGAAATTACCCGAAGAATTGCCACAACTTTCAACCATCAATATGGAGAAGTATTGGTGGTACCAGATGCTATGATCAATGAAAAGGTTATGGTAATACCCGGTACAGACGGAAATAAAATGAGCAAATCTTATGGAAATACAATTGATATCTTCGCGCCTGAAAAACAATTAAAAAAACAAATCAACTCAATTATAACCGACAGTACACCATTAGAAGACCCAAAAAACGCTGAAAATGATATAACTTTTCAACTTTATTCAACCATTGCATCTTCGGAAGATACCACCCTTTTAAAAGAAAAATACCTTGGTGGAAATTATGGTTATGGGCACGCTAAAAAAGAATTATTAGGTCTTATCCTGGAGAAATTTTCAGAACCTCGTAAAAGATTCGACCATTATTCAAGTAATCCTAATGAACTTGAGATTGAACTAAAGAAAGGAGAAGAGAAAGCCCGAATAGAAGCTTCCAAAGTACTAAAACGTGTAAGGACAGTTCTAGGGTTTGAGTAAAACCGTCCCTTTTTTTAACCTTTTATTTTTCCCCAAGTATCTCGTAAAGTCACAGTTCTGTTCAAAATCAGTTTGCCTTCAATTGAATTTCTGTCTTTTACAAAATATCCAATTCTTTCAAATTGAACTTGTTGCTGTTCTTTTATTTCAAGCACTGAAGGTTCACATTCTGCATTTGAAATGATTTTCAAAGACTCAGGATTTAAATCATTAATAAAATCTTTGGATACACCAACATCTTCAGTTTTAAATAATCTATCGTAAAGTCTCACTTCTGTGGTAACAGAATGTTTTGCTGAAACCCAACCAAGTGTACCCTTTACCTTTCGTGAAGATTCAGCACCAGATCCACTTTTTGTTTCAACATCGTATTCTGCATAAATTTCATTTATTTCGCCGCTTTCATTTGTACTAAAGTCTGTACATCGTATTATATATGCATATTTCAACCTTACTTCATTTCCCGGGCTCAGGCGAAAAAACTTTTTTGGAGGGTCTACCATAAAATCTGACCTATCGATCCATATTTCACGCGAAAAAGGAATTGAACGACTTCCGGCCGATTCATCTTCAGGATTATTTACAGCATCCAACCACTCTTCCTCATTTTCGGGGTAGTTTATTATGATAAGTTTTACAGGATCAAGCACTGCAAACCTTCGTTCTGCAATTTTATTTAAATCTTCCCTAATACTGTGTTCCAATAAAGCTACATCTATTACATTATCTCTCTTGGCAACTCCTATTTTCGTTGCAAAATTTCGAATAGACTCTGCAGTATATCCTCTTCTTCTCAAACCTGAAATAGTTGGCATTCTTGGATCGTCCCAACCTTCTACAAAACCTCCTTCCACTAACTGTAATAGTTTTCTTTTACTAAGAACAGTATAGTTCAGGTTTAACCTTGCAAATTCTATTTGTCTTGATCTAAAAACATTTAATTTTTCAAGAAACCAATCATATAAAGGCCTGTGTACTTCAAATTCAAGCGTACAAAGAGAGTGGGTTATTCCCTCGATAGAATCACTTAATCCATGTGCAAAATCGTACATAGGATAAATATTCCATTTGTTTCCCGTACGATGATGTTCAATCTTTTTTATTCTATAAATAAGCGGATCACGCATATGCATATTTGGAGAAGACATGTCAATCTTTGCTCTCAATACCCGTGAACCATCAGGGTGTACACCCTGTTTCATCTCATTAAACAATTTCAAATTTTCTTCTACACCCCTGTCTCTGAAAGGACTGCTCTTACCTGGAACGGTAGGCGTACCTTTTCCACTTGCAACTTCTTCACTTGATTGGTCATCAACATAGGCCAATCCCATTTTAATAAGAGTGCATGCATACTCATAAAGTTTATCGAAATAATCGGAGGCATAATGTTCCTTATTATCCCAAGTAAACCCCATCCATTTCACATCCTCTTTTATTGAATTTACATAATCAATATTTTCTTTTTCGGGGTTGGTATCATCAAACCGTAAATTACATTTTCCATTGTATTTTTCGGCAATCCCAAAATTTAAACAGATTGATTTTGCGTGCCCAATGTGCAGATATCCGTTAGGCTCTGGTGGGAAACGCGTATGTATACTTTGATGCTTTCCTAAATCTAAATCGCGATCTATTTCTTGCTCA
>JAOUKG010000290.1 GCA_029882725.1 Cyclobacteriaceae bacterium | reverse complement strand
GAAAAGACCATCGGCACCATCACAGGTTTGAGCCTGCAAATCTGAAAAACCAAAAAATAGCAGGATATGCACTAACGGCAACAGACGATATAGGTTACTTTTCCAATACATAGAGACTTCTTGTATTACTACATCTTACGAGTACCCTTGCAGTAACCGCGACTTTCTGCCATCTGCAAATAATGGAGTTAAGTAGGGGGAATTTATCGTTAACCGTAAAAGTCTGCTTCTTTGGCTAACTCCCTTGGTTTTAATACTTTTATTTTTTTTCCTTCCAGCGAAATCAATCCATCCTTTTTGAAATCAGATAATAATCGGATTACGGTTTCAGTGGCAGTTCCAACAATACTGGCGAGGTCATCACGAGACAGGTTTATATCGATTAAAGTACTTTCATTTCCATCAATACCATAGGTTTCCTTGAGCATAATTAAGCTTCCGGCCAACCTTTCCCGTACGGATTTTTGAGCCATATCCGCTATTTTTTCTCTCATTACACCCAATTCCTTACATAATTTCTTAATTATATTTTGGTAAAACTGGGAATTGGTGGTCAACATTTTAAGAAAATCCTCTTTGGGAATGAAACAGATTACGGCATCTTCCAAAACCGTAGCTGATGCGCTATAAAACTCTTCACTTAAGATAGCTCTGTAGCCTAAGAAATCTCCAGGTTTTGCAATTCTGACAATCTGTTCTTTGCCTTGGCTACTCAATTTAAAAACCTTTACTTTTCCTGCATTTACACAATATATACCCATAGGGCGGGTTCCCTCGTAAAACAGAGTTTGCGCCCTCTTGTACATAATACAGGATTTATTCTCTTCCAAGTCATCCAATTGTTCATGGTTTAGGCAACCAAATAGCGAATCGCCCCTGGAGCCACAAGCTGCACATGAAAGATTTATTCTCTTGTCTGACATCACTTTGGTTCTTATTGGTTTACTTACTGATTTAATTACGTAAAATTAAACAATTAATTACAAAAAAAATAGTTCTGACAAAACAGCAAGTATCATTCCTGATAGTCCAATTAACAATTTTCTTACATTAAAAACATGATCGGATGAAGATTCAAAAACAATAGTAGTTGAAATCTGCAAAAAACCTCCTGCCACAATAGCATATAAAATAGGTTGTATACTTTCAGACGCTGCTAAATGACTCATAACCATACCCAATGGTGAAGAAATTGAAAATGCCAATAATAACAGAATAACCATTTTTTTCGAAGATAAATGACATAGTAATACAGAAACCAGAGCGAATGCGGCCGGGGCTTTATGAATAAAAATACCTAAAAATATCCCCTCACTATGTGTGTCTGTAAGCAATGTGCCTTCCAAAAAGGCATGAAAGGAAAGTGCAATAACCACATTATAAATAAAAAGTTTGGAGTGCTTATGGCTTGGGTCTTTATCATGCATATGTCCATGTTCAACACCAGCGGAAAAAAATTCCAGGAACTGTTGAATAAAAAAACCTACTAAAACATAAATCCCTGCATATTTAACACTGGAAGCCGATTCAAAAACCTCGGGAAGAATATGAACAATGGTAATACTAAAAAGGTATGCCCCTGAAAATGCCAGAAATAATGAAAGTATGTTTTTGTTAATTTGAAAAGATCGTACAGCAACAAGGCCCGATAAAAGAGCTACCAAAAAAACCAATATACCGTATACGAAAAGCTGCATAATTTAAGTTTGGTAAAGAAGTACTACCGCAATAGAACGAAAATAGTTCTAAAATTCATTTATATTTTTTCAAAGTCTTTCAATAAACCCCTGGAAACATAATGCTCTATCTTTCCATTTTTTCCTGAATATAAAATAATTCCTTCGAGTTCGGGTTCACTTTCTATAATAGATATGGCCTTTTCATAACCTATCACCATAAACGCAGTTGCCAGGGCATCGGCCGTCATACAGTTGTTGGTAATAACAGAGGCACTCAATATTTCTCTTCTGACAGGATATCCGGTTTTAGGATTTAAAGTGTGAGAATACTTTTTTCCATCTACAATGTAATAGTTGAAGTAATTTCCTGAAGTTGCTATTGCTTTATCTTTCAGGATTAGGGTTCCAAAAAGACGTACATCCAACTTGTCACTTTCCGGATCTGTAATACCTATTTTCCACGGAAGTGATTTTTCTTCATTTAAACCTTTGGCTACAACCTCCCCTCCAATTTCAACAAAATAGTTTTGGTAACCTTTCCCTGAAATGAATTCAGAAACAACATCTACTGCATATCCCTTCGCAATAGCACTAAAATCCAATTGCACTCCATTTTCTTTCTTTCTGACGTAGTCTTTATTGAAATCAATTTTTTCAAACCCTACATAATTCATCACAGAATCTACATCCACACTATCCGGAAGCATAAGATCATCAGGGCCAAATCCCCAAATTCTTACGAGTGGCATTACCGTGGGATCAAAAGCACCTTCGGTAAGCATTACTATTTCACGACTTTTTTCAAGCACAGGCAAGAAGTAGGGTAGTGAAAAAGTTAAGGAATCATGGGTATTGAAGATACTAATTTCGGAATTTGGATCGTAAGTACTTAATGAAGAATTGAATACCCTAAGTAAAGAATCAATAGAATTTCCCAGGGTCTCATTTTCACTCCCACAATATATTATTTTATATGTGGTACCCATTGTACGACCAGCTATAACCTGATTTTGGTTTTCCGACGAATCGCTTTTTCTTACATACCAAACAACAAAAGCTACAACCAATAAAATTATTGTATATAATGCGTTTTTAATTCGAATTGACACGTTTATAAATTTTGGCGCAAGTTAATAAATTGAGGGTATATAACAGCTAAAATGAATGGAATCAATTACTTTTGACGAAATATAATTAAATTGGCCTGATATGAGAGAAGATTATCTGAAAGGTGATAGCGACGGGTTGAATCCTGAAGAGAAGGAGTTTGAAAAAGCACTCAGGCCTCTTTCTTTTGATGATTTTACAGGACAGGAAAAGGTACTTGAGAATCTAAAGATCTTTGTTCAAGCTGCGATGCAACGAGGAGAGCCCTTAGATCATGTGCTTTTGCATGGCCCTCCGGGTTTGGGCAAAACCACACTAAGTCATATTATTTCCAATGAAATGGGCTCCAATATTAAAATTACATCCGGACCAGTTTTGGACAAACCCAGTGATCTTGCGGGATTACTCACCAATTTGGAAGATGGAGACGTATTATTTATTGATGAAATCCACAGATTAAACCCCGTAGTGGAAGAGTATTTGTATGCGGCCATGGAGGATTACAAAATTGACATTGTACTTGATACCGGACCAGGAGCCCGGTCTATACAAATTACATTATCGCCATTTACATTAATTGGAGCAACCACTCGATCGGGTTTGCTAACGGCCCCCCTTAGAGCTCGTTTTGGAATAAACTCCCGACTGGAATATTACAATAAAGAGCAGCTTACTTCCATAGTTAAAAGATCTGCCAATATATTAACCTCTCCTTTGGATGAAAAAGCAGCGCTGGAAATTGCAGGACGAAGCCGGGGAACTCCAAGAATTGCCAACAATTTATTACGCAGGACGAGGGATTTTGCTCAGATAAAGAATAAAGGAATAATCGATTTGCCTATTGCCGAATTTGCTTTAGCAGCCCTGAATGTAGACAAGCAAGGACTTGACGAAATGGATAACCGGATTTTACAGACCATCATTGAGAAATTCCGAGGTGGGCCAGTGGGTTTAAGTACAATTGCAACGGCATGTAGTGAGGAGGCAGAAACTATTGAGGAAGTTTATGAGCCCTTTTTAATACAGGAAGGGTATTTGAAAAGAACTTCACGAGGCAGGCAAGCTACAGAACGTGCCTACAAGCATCTTAACATTGTACCTCCAGGAAGCATACCCGGGTTGTTTGACTAGTGAAATTTACTGAAAAGATAAAAGCCTCACAATTCTTGAAAGCCCACGCAAGGGAAATGGGGTTTCAAGATATAGGCATTGCTCGTGCAGAAGAACTTTCTCAGGAAGCACCCCGCTTAGAAAAATGGCTAAAGGAAGGGATGCATGGCAAAATGTTGTGGATGGAAAATCACTTTGATTTACGAATTGATGTTAGAAAACTGGTTGAAGGGGCAAAATCGGTTGTAGTTTTTACTTCAAATTACTTTCCTGAGGAAGAACTGAATAAAGAAGGCAAATATAAAATTGCGAGATATGCTTATGGAAAGGATTATCATAAGGTTCTAAAAAAGAGACTGAAAAAACTATTCGCAACATTTAGGGAACAATTTGGAGAAGTAAACGGACGGGCCTTTGTAGATTCGGCCCCGGTAATGGAAAGAGTCTGGGCCCAAAAAGCGGGCGTTGGATGGGTGGGAAAGAATTCTCTACTACTTAGTAAGCAAAAGGGAAGCTATTTTTTTCTGGCTGTAATGGTTTTGGATGTTGAATTGGAGTATGATTCTCCTTTATCAGATCATTGCGGAACATGTACTGCCTGCATGGATGCTTGCCCAACAGAAGCTATTCCATTGGCGGGAGTTGTAGATGGATCAAAATGCATTTCCTATCTCACTATTGAATTAAAAGAAAATATTGCTGAAGAATTTAACGGTAAATGGAAGAATTGGATCTTTGGATGTGATATTTGCCAGGAAGTTTGTCCCTGGAACAGATTTTCAAAACCTCATAGCGAACCTGCATTCAAGCCCAACGACCTGTTACCTTCATTAAAGGACAAAGACTGGGAAGATATTACTGATGATATCTTTGATGAGGTTTTTGCCGGCAGTGCTGTAAAAAGGGCCGGGGTACAAAAAATAAGAGAAACGATACGGTTTTTGGGGTAAATATTATGGTTGTAGTGGGGAGG
>JAOUKG010000289.1 GCA_029882725.1 Cyclobacteriaceae bacterium | reverse complement strand
CAATCTCTATCACTATTTGGAAAGTAGTTTTCTTTATAAGGGGTAGTAGCCAATATGGATCCTGATTTTTGATATAAGATAGAATTATAGGTAACACCACAGTCTTCTGATAGCATTATATACAGTTGTTCGGCTTTATTTAATCCTTCCGAATAGGCAACATCGAAAAACATACTTGCCTGATCAAAACCATTGAAGTCAAGTATCGGACTGATCAACCAATTCTCATCTCCATTGTTACCTGTGTTAAATGCAGGCATGGTGTAATAATTATCACCTTGTTTCAATTGATTCAAGTTCCAATCCAACACAGGGTTATTTGAAAATCCTTTCCAGAAAATGGGAGTTCCATTGAAGTTTTCTCTTTGTGGCAGGGTAACGGTTTGGTTATCAATTTCGAATGAATAATCAACGCTGTTATTAAAGGGGTAAGAGTCAAGAATTCCATTAGGATTAACCAATTCTACTTGAAGAGTGTGACTCCCGGGTGTCAAACTATTAAAGGGAAGAGTAATATCATTGGATTGACCAGGTGACAGGGTTACTCCTGAGAAAAGCACCGGAGTAAAGGGAGTGCCATCTATAGAATAATTAACCGTAAAGTTATCTATGATATCGGTACCATTATTAAACACTCTAATTGTTAAAGGAGGGAGGGTCTCACATGACAAGTACCCGGGGCTAACTATTTGCTGTAATTCCAAATCATTTGCATTGTTGGTCTCAATAAGAACATTGTCTATAAACATATTGTTTCCATAACCATTTCGGGCAATAAAAACGATTTGAATTGGTCCAACACTGATGTAAGGGGTAAGGTCAATGAAATCTTCAGTGCGCCAATCCAATTGACTCGCAGGGAAAAAGTCAGAACTTGTAGAGCCTGAGTTTGGTGTCTCCAGATTGGCTGCTGATTTGTAGTAAACAGTATCAATTGCCGAAAGAGACTGATTGCAGTTTTGAATGACTCCAACAAGGAGGGCCTCTCCAGGAGCTCCGGGATAATTTGCATAGGCAACATCAAATTTTAGCAGTGCGGCACTCTTCCCGTTTAGGTCAAACGAAGGCGAAACAAGCCAATCCAACTCCCCTAATGCGTCATAATTGTAATAATTGATAAACATGGCCTTATTTCCAATTGTCCCATTGGGTGCATCGGAAAGTGCCCAGGTTTTATTGTTATCTGAATTAATGATATACCAATCAGCAGGAGTTATTTGAAATGTTTCTTGTATATCTGTTAGTGTAACGTAAGAGGTGAAAGTGTCGATGGATTTTATATCATTGGAAACACGCTGATCCGCCAGACCATTTACGGATACAACTTCAAACCGTAGATTATAGGGAGTTCCACCGTTAAAATTCACCGGGCTAAAGATCACAGTATTACTTGATAGGTAGCTTAGATTCACGGGAAAGGTTTTTGTTTCCACCAAGTTATTTTCCAGATAAAATGCAATATCCACAGAACTGATTACATTATTCCCGTAGTTTTTAACCTCAACCACAGGTGATTGAAGTCCGTCGCATACCATTTTCCCGGGATGCGAAACAGCATAAATTCCTGCATCGTTATCAAAGATAACCGGGTTTTGCAGTCCGGGTGAAGTAGTAAGGGAGGTCCTTCTTGGACTATTTTCCAAAACGATCCGCATCCTTGTTTTTTGATCATTTGTAAAAATGTTCATGCACTCATCGTAACTGTAGTCCATGTAGTTTTGAAACATATCGTTTCCACTGCAGGTGCTTTGAGAAATGGGGCAGCCGGTGGAAGAATTTAGTTGAGCAGGGGTATCATTACAATAATCAGTAGCAGTACAGTTGGTTTCATCTCCCCAAATATGTCGAAGTCCGAAAAAATGTCCCAATTCGTGAGTAAGTGACCTCCCGCGATTGTACTTTGAGTTGTAGTTTCCTTGTGGGTAAATAAGTTGAGAACCTGTTACGAAATAATCAATGGCCACTCCATCGAAATTGGGATTGTCAGTTGCCATATCAAGGCCTGCCAGGGTGCTACTTACCGGATATTGAGCATAACCTAGTAAATTTTGAGTAGGTGTAGCACCTATTAAATCAGCGATCCAAATATTTAAGTATTGATCTGAAGGCCAATAACTCAGAGATTTCATAGCCGCTTGCTCTTCCCATTTCCATGTGGTTTGAGTGCCCTGTACTCTAACAATAGCCGTGGTAGGAAGACCTTCAGGATCTTGTTTTGCAAGGACAAATTCGATTTCAACATCAGCCGCTACGGGCAGGAATTCTGCGGGAGTATTGGTTTGGTCGGGGTTTGTTCTTCGAAAATCTTCATTGATAACCTGAAGTTGTGAAAGAATTTGTCCTTCAGCCAGATTTGTTTCTGTTCCAATGGGTTCTCCATTATGAATAACATGGAATACAACAGGGATTTGAACAACAGTTGCCTGGGTTCGCGCACCTCTATTATTTAGTCTTTCAAGTTTTTTCCTCAGTATCCAATTTTCAAATTCAGCTTTCCTTATTTCAGAATTTCCCCTGATGCTATCACCTTCATGTGTATAACAACGCTGAGCAAAGCCTTGTTGTCCAACAAGGAATAAACCCAATAGTATTATATATAATACAATATTTTTCATACATGTATAGACGTTGCATGCAACGTCCATACATGCAACGTACGTAAAATGCCCATGTGTTGGTATTCCTTAACCTGTGGTAATGGTAACCACTTTGGTCTTTTCATTACTCGCATTTCTAATGGCCACTTGCTGAGCAACATTCTTTGCTAGTTCTGTGAATTTTTCTGCTGCAGGCCCTTCTTTCATTGCGGCAGGATATCCAGTATCGCCACTTTCACGAACCCCCATATAAAGAGGTATTTGCCCCAACATAACAACATCATTTTCTTCAGCGAATTTTTTTCCGCCGTCTTTTCCAAAAATATGATATTTATTGTCGGGTAATTCTTCAGGACTAAACCACGACATATTTTCAACTACACCTAATATAGGAACATTAATCTGAGGTTGCTTGAACATGGCAATTCCCTTTTTTGCATCCATTAAGGCTACCTTTTGGGGAGTGGTAACAATTACAGCTCCAGTTACAGGAACGGTTTGCACCATAGTAAGGTGGATATCACTTGTGCCCGGAGGTAAATCAATAAGCAAATAGTCGAGGTCGCCCCAATCTGTATCCATAAAAAACTGTTTTAGAGCACTTGACGCCATAGGTCCACGCCAAACGATGGCCTTATCAGGTGGAGTGAGGAAACCAATTGAAATCAATTTTACACCAAATTGTTCAAGTGGTACAATCATGTTTTTCCCATTAACGTCGCGAAGCCCGGGTTGTTCATTTTCACAATTGAACATAGTGGGTAAAGAGGGACCGAAAATATCTGCATCGATTAAACCTACTTTTGCACCCTCCTGAGCCAAAGCTACCGCTAAATTACAAGCAACAGTGCTTTTACCTACACCTCCTTTTCCTGAAGCTACTGCAATTATATTTTTGATATTGGGAAGAACAGGTCCGTCATTTCTTACTGTCGTAACATGTGAAGTTATATTCACTTCAACCTCTGTGTCTTCCGAGGTGAATTTTTTTACCGCAGTTATGCAATCTTTCCTTATTATCTCCTTTAAAGGACATGCCGGGGTGGTAAGTACCACGGTAAAACCTACCTTGTTGTCGGACACCACAATGTCTTTAATCATGTTCAAGGTAATGAGATCCTTCTTTAAATCGGGGTCATCTACTGTTTTTAGAGCCTCAATTACATCGTTTTCACTAATATTCATCGTTTCTTAAATTTACTGGCAATTTACTGTTTGTATTTTCAGAAACAAAGTAAGTATAAATTTGGTATTTATATAAATGTTTTTCCTTTAAGGTAAATAAACCTGAAAAAGAAAATCCATAAAAAGTTCGGGTTAATTTTTTTAAATTTGAACTGTGATAAGTGATAACAGCATTCAAGAGGTAAAAAGCAGGATCGACATCATTGATGTAATCAGTGATTTTGTAGATTTAAAAAAATCAGGTTCTAATTACAAGGCTTTGAGCCCCTTCACAACTGAAAAAACTCCCTCATTTTTTGTATCTCCGGCTAAAAACCTTTTCAAATGCTTTAGCACAGGGAAAGGGGGCGATGCTATTTCCTTTTTACAAGAGCATGAGGGGTTCGTTTATTTGGATGCGATACGGTTTCTGGCCAATAAATACGGGGTAGAACTAAAAGAAGATCAATTTCAGGATTCTTCCGAGGAAAGGTCGGAAAAAGAATCGCTTTATATAGTGTTAAACTTCGCCAAAGAATTATATAAAACCCTGCTTTGGGAAAATGAAGTGGGAAGATCTGTGGGCTTGGGGTATTTTAGGGAAAGAGGGCTTTCAGACTCCACTATTAAAGATTTTGAACTAGGTTTTTCACTTCCGCAGTGGGATAATCTAATTAAAACAGCCAAAGAAAAGGGGTATAACTCAGATATTTTGGAAAAAGCGGGTCTGATCATTCAGAAAGAGGAGGGACGGGAGTATGACAGATTCCGGGACCGGACTATTTTTCCAATACATAATATTACAGGACGAGTTATAGGGTTTGGGGCTCGACAACTAATAACAGATAAAAAGCAACCAAAATACATCAATTCGCCTGAAAGTGAGGTTTATAATAAATCAAAAGAACTTTATGGACTCTTTCAAGCCAGACAGCACATTAGAAATGAAGACAGGTGTTTTTTAGTGGAAGGGTATACCGATGTATTATCAATGGCACAAGCAGGAGTGAAGAATGTTGTTTCTTCCTCAGGAACTTCACTTACCGACGATCAAATTCAGTTGCTGTCGCGATATTCAAAAAACATTACAGTTCTTTTTGATGGCGACCCTGCAGGT
>JAOUKG010000288.1 GCA_029882725.1 Cyclobacteriaceae bacterium | reverse complement strand
CCTTAAATGATGCTGGTTCATCAACTATAGTATATACCTCACCACTGGATTGTGCATACAGAAGACCTCCAACAAAAAAACAGACCAAAAAGATGATAAATTTGTTTTTATTCATGATTCTATTTATATTATTAAATTTTAATTTCTTATTATCAGTATTTATTTGGCTGCAAATATATATATTAAAATTCGATCAACAGAATTATTAAACGTTAAATACACATAAATTTATATGCGTGTAATAAACGCACATTTAAAGCAAGATAAAACCTTGGTTTAAAAAAAAATAGTCTCTTTTTGTTCCTCTATCTTAATCTTTTTTTGAAATAAACTTGTCAATTTACAAATCCAACAGTTACTTTGTACTTTAATTTTTAAAAATGGAAATTATTACCTGTCTTAACCACCACCATATTCATCATTATACGAGTATGCATTTGCATGACAGGTAGATTTATATAAACGAATTTACGGGGCTTGTCATGCGACAAGCCCTTTTTTATTTAAAAAAATTATGGAAATATTAAAAATTGCAGTTCAAAAATCGGGTAGACTCAAGGAAGGTAGCATGGAGCTTCTTAAAGAATGTGGGTTGCGTTTCATCAATGGAAACAACCAGCTAAAGTCTCAATCCACCAATTTTCCTGTCGAAATCATGTTCCTTCGTGATGATGATATTCCTGAATATGTACAGGATGGCGTAGCTGATATTGGGATAATTGGTGAAAATGTTTGGATAGAAAAGAATAAAAAAACAGAATTGGTAAAAAAATTAGGCTTCGCTAAATGCCGACTATCAATAGCTGTACCCCGAGACAGCAAAATCATTGACAACAACGATTTGAATAGCAAAAGAATTGCTACTTCCTACCCCGTTATCCTCAGCAAATACCTTAAAGAAAACAACATCAGTGCCGATATCCACGAAATTAGTGGTTCAGTTGAAATTGCACCGGGCATTGGTTTGGCCGATGCCATCCTTGATATTGTAAGTACGGGAAGCACTCTGTTAAGCAATGGTCTCACTGAAATTATCGAAATAATGAGAAGTGAAGCTGTAATGATCAGAACGTCTACCCTCACAACTGCTAAGTCCGAAATTCTGGATCAACTTCTATTCCGTTTGGCTGCAGTGCAAAATGCTCAAAGCAATAAATACATTTTACTAAATGCCCCCAACGATTCGGTTGAAAAAATATCAAGCATTTTACCCGGTATGGACAGCCCAACTGTTTTACCCCTCAAAAAAGAAGGTTGGTCGTCGGTACATTCTGTAGTTAATGAAAGCGACTTTTGGAATAAAATCAATCAACTTAAAGAAGCCGGTGCAACAGGAATACTTGTAGTGCCTATAGAAAAAATGATACTTTAAACTATTCGTTGAAGGGAATGTCCTAAACTGGCAGTGACAAGTGAACTTAACATTTGTGAATTATGAAAACGTATATAAATCCTGAAAGAAAACAGTGGTCTGAACTGGCGAAAAGGCCCGCAATGGAAACTGATTACCTGCGCAGCACCATTCAAAATATTCTGGACGGCGTAAAAAAAGGAGGCGATAAAGCCATAATAGAATTTACTGAAAGATTTGACGGGGTAAAATTAGACGATCTGGAATTTCCAAAATCCAAATGGGAAAACTACACAAATAATCTTCCGGCAGAATTGAAAAAAGCCATCCAAACTGCTGCTAACAATATTAAGTCGTTTCATCAACCTCAACTCAACAAACCCTTTTTGGTGGAAACCATGCCGGGAGTAAAGTGCTGGAGAAAACCTGTGGCCATTGAAAAAGTAGGTCTCTATATTCCTGGTGGCACTGCCCCTCTTTTCAGTTCGGTATTGATGATGGCTATTCCTGCTCAAATCGCAGGATGTAAGGAAACAATACTTTGTACACCTCCGGACAAAAATGGAAATGTACATCCTGCGATTGTTTACGCTGCCTTAATAACAAATGTAGATCGTATATTTTTAGCAGGCGGTGCACAGGCCATTGCCGCCATGGCTTTTGGTACTGAAACTATCCCTAAAACAGATAAAATCTATGGCCCCGGAAATCAGTTTGTCACAACAGCCAAACAAATGGTGAGCGAACAGGGGGTGGCTATTGATATGCCCGCAGGCCCGTCGGAAGTCCTTGTACTGGCCGATACCTCTGCAAACCCCGATTACATTGCCGCCGACCTCCTGTCTCAGGCTGAACATGGCGCCGATAGCCAGGTTATTCTCTCAACCAACGACCCTTCCCTTTCGGGGAAAGTCAACACTGCCATAGAAAATCAAATTGCAGCCCTACCCAGAAAAGAGGTAGCCCAAAAAGCTCTTCTGAATAGCAAAATAGTGGTTTTTGAAGATTTTGAAACAGCTATTGATTTTAGCAATACTTATGCCCCTGAACACCTTATAATACAGGCCAATAACCTGGAACAGGTGGCTGAAAAAATTAACCACGCCGGTTCTGTATTTTTAGGCCCTTATACTCCTGAATCGGCCGGGGATTACGCCTCGGGAACCAACCATACACTGCCCACCAACGGATATGCAAGGGCTTTTTCAGGACTTAGCGTAGAAAGTTTCGTGAAATACATCACATTTCAGGAAATAACCCGTGAAGGATTGGAAAATATTGGCGACACCATAGAAATCATGGCTAAATTTGAAGAATTGGACGCACATAAAAATGCCGTAAGTATAAGAAGAAAATCATGAGCCGTATAAATAACTGGATCCGCCCCAATATAAGGTCACTTAAACCTTATTCTTCTGCCCGAACAGAACATCAGGCACAGAATGCACTATTTCTTGATGCCAATGAAAATCCATATGAAACCGGCTATAACCGATATCCGGATCCTCTTCAATCGGAACTGAAAGCGGAAATTTCGAAACTTAAAAATATCCCTTCAGAAAATATCCTGGTGGGAAATGGAAGTGATGAACCGATCGATATGCTCATTCGTGTGTTTTGCACTCCGGGAAAATCGAATATTTTGGTTACCGATCCCTCCTATGGTATGTATCAGGTTTCTGCCGGTATTAACGATATATTAGTAAAAAAGGCACTTCTCAATGAAGATTTTAGTCTCAATAGCACTAATATTGAAGAAATTCAGGATGAAAATAGCCGGATTTTGTTTCTCTGCACTCCAAACAATCCTACCGGAAATGATCTGGATAGAGAAACCATTAAACAGTGGATTGAGAATTTCCCCGGAATTGTGGTAGTGGATGAAGCGTATCTGGACTTTTCTGAGGAAGAAACGTGGGTATCATGGGTAACTAAGTTCGATAATTTAGTTGTCCTTCAAACCTTAAGCAAAGCCTGGGGACTTGCTGGTATCCGTTTAGGGTTGTGTTTTGCCAATAAAGAAATTATTGATGTATTGAACAAAGTAAAGCCTCCATACAACATCCCCGGTCCTTCACAGGAAATTGCCCTAAATAGTCTGCGTAACAATAAAGTTGCCTTTCAGGAGCAGGTGAAAGAAATCCTTTCTGAAAAGAATAAGCTTATTTCAGCTTTGGAAAAAAATAGTCGGGTGATGAAAATATACCCTTCCAGTGCCAACTTTTTACTTGTTAAATTCAATGAAGCCAAAAGGCTATATCATTATATGATTGAGCATAAGATGATGATCAGAGATCGTACCCATGAGGCTCATTGCGAGAATTGCCTTCGGATAACCATTGGTACACCTGAAGAAAATAAACAATTTTTAAACTTATTGGAAAACTTCCGCTAAATGAAAAAGGTATTATTTATAGACAGAGACGGAACCCTATCTCTGGAACCCTCAGATGAACAACTGGATTCTTTTGAGAAACTAAAATTTTATCCGGGGGCAATAACCTGGCTATCTAAAATTGCCAATGAATTCAACTATGAACTAGCCATGATCACCAATCAGGATGGGATGGGAACATCTTCATTTCCGGAAAATACGTTTTGGCCGGTACAGAATTTCATACTGGACACACTGGAAAATGAGGGAATTCGATTTACAGATATTTACATTGACAGAAGTTTTGCTGCAAACCCCCTGCCTACCCGCAAGCCAGGCACAGGATTACTGAAGAAATATTTTAGCGGGAATTATGACCTGAAAAATTCATTTGTGATTGGAGACCGTTATACCGACATTGAACTGGCGAAAAATCTGGGAGCTCAGGGAATCCTGATCCAATATGACCAGCGAAAACTGGGTGAAGGGGAAACAAAATCTTCCGAAAATGAACTCGATCAATACGTGGCCTTCTCCACCTCAAGCTGGAAGAATGTTTATGAATTTCTTTTCGACCAAGATCGGAAATCAAAAGTAGTTAGAAACACCAACGAAACTAAAATAGCCATTGAAATAGATCTCAATGGCCGGGGAAAAGCCCAAATATCTACAGGAATTGGCTTTTTTGACCACATGTTGGATCAAATTAGCCGTCATGGTGGGGTTGATTTAACAGTAAACACCCATGGTGACCTCCATATTGATGAACACCACACTATTGAGGACACAGCTTTGGCATTGGGTGAAGCCTTCAAAAATGCATTGGGTAAAAAAATTGGGACAGAACGATATGGATTCCAACTTCCCATGGACGATTGTGAGGCCTCCTGCTCCATTGACTTTGGTGGAAGGCCCTGGTTGGTTTGGGATGCCGATTTTAAAAGAGAGAAAGTAGGTGATGTTTCCACAGAACTTTTCCACCATTTCTTTAAATCATTTTCCGATACAGCTCAATGTAATTTAAATATTAAAGCAACAGGTGAAAATGAGCATCACAAAATTGAAGCTATTTTTAAAGCATTCGCAAGAGCGATAAAAATGGCCATTAGAAAAAATAAGGGCGACAGTTCATTGCCCAGTACCAAAGGAACCTTATAAATG
>JAOUKG010000287.1 GCA_029882725.1 Cyclobacteriaceae bacterium | reverse complement strand
GTGCTGCAGAAATAGAAGCTCCGGGGAAAATTTTACAGTTTTTTCCTATTCGGGCCCCTTCAAAAATTACAACATTGGGGCCTATCCAGGTACCTTCCTCAATTACTACATTTTTATGAATGGTAGCAAAAGGTTCAATAACCACATTATCAGCTATTTTGGCATCCGGATGGATATAAGCTAAGGGTTGATTCATAATTCTTTTCTAACAATTGATGCTACCATAGTACCTTCACAAACCAATGTTTTTCCTACATAACCTTTACCATACATTTTGGCAATGCCTCTTTTTATAGGGTGTAGTAGTTCACATCTAATGATAAGTGTATCTCCGGGAATAACCATTTTTCTAAATTTAAAACCTTCAACACTTAGAAAATAAGTCCAGTAATTTTCTGGGTCAGGCACCGTATTTAAAACTAAAATACCTCCAATTTGAGCCATGGTTTCAATTTGTAATACTCCGGGATAAACGGGGTTATCAGGAAAATGACCCTGAAAGAAAAATTCATTTTTCGTGACATTTTTAATCCCTGCAACACTGTTTTCATCTAGATGAATAATTTTATCTATGAGTAGAAAAGGATACCTATGGGGCAGGATATTGGTAATTTGATTGATATCCAAAACAGGAGGTTGTGAAGGATCGTATTTTGGAACATTATTTCTTTCAGATTCTTTCATGGCTTTTTTGATTTTTTTTGCAAAAGCCACATTGGCGGCGTGTCCTGGTCTTGCAGCAAGTATTTGAGCTTTTAATGGTCGGCCTACTAGCGCTAAGTCTCCTACAATATCGAGAAGTTTATGTCTTGCGGGCTCATTTTTATAACGCAATTCAACATTATTGAGGATTCCTTCTTTTTTTACTTCTACTTTTGGTTTGTTAAACAAAACAGCCAGACTTTCTAGTTCATGGTCTTCTACTTTTCTGTCTACAACAACAATTGCATTGTTAAGATCACCACCCCTTATAAGGTTATTTTTATGAAGCATTTCCAGTTCATGTAAAAAACAGAAAGTTCTACACGAGGCTATTTCTTTTTCAAAACCAGTAATACTATTTAATGAAGCATGTTGACTTCCCAAAACTGGAGAATTGTAGTCAATCATTACAGTAATTCTATAATCATCGAGTGGTAGAGCGGCAATTTCCACATCACGTTCAGGATCTCTGTAAAAAATACTATCCTGAACCTCATAGAAATTTCGCATAGCATCTTGTTCCTCAAGACCGGCCTCTTTCAGAACCTCAATAAACTGGATACTGCTACCATCCATAATTGGAGGTTCAGGTCCATCCAGTTGTATAAGGATATTATCTATTTCCATTCCCACCAAGGCGGCAAGAACATGTTCAACTGTTGCAATTCGGGCACCACTTTGTTCAATTGTAGTTCCCCTCGATAAGTCAACAACATTGTCAACATCGGCATCTACAGTGGGTTGCCCTTCCATGTCAACTCTTTGGAATTTTATACCATGACCCGGAGGTGCTGGTAAAAATTTCATGGTTGTATCAATACCAGTATGTAGGCCTACTCCCGATATGCTTACTGTTTTACTGATGGTATGTTGTTTAATCTTCATAATCAAAATTCACCTCTAATGGGGTGCAAATATATTAAATTGAAAAACTAATAATAAATGATTGGTCGTAATTCGTTTAAAAAGCACTTAAATATTCTTTTTTCGACCTTTTTTAGGTTGGTTTATTTAATGTCTTTTTGAATTTTCGAATCATAATTTTTAATGGTCTTTACTATTTCTGGTAGTTTTTTAAATATAGCATAAGATTTCATGAAAGAGATATAGCTAAATGCAGGAGTACCCATTACCGACGTTTTCTCATCGGTAATTGAACTTATTACTCCAGTTTGTGCGCCTACTTTCGTGCCATCTGCCACTGTAATATGTCCACCTACACCCGTTTGGCCTCCCAACATACAATTATTCCCTACTTTGCCAGATCCTGCAATTCCTGAAAGCGCTGCTATTACAGTATTTTTACCAACGCTTGCATTATGTCCTATTTGAATTAGGTTATCAAGTTTGGTGCCTTCTCCAATAATAGTATATTCCCCTGGAAGTGTTGCCCTGTCAATTACCATATTAGCACCCAGATTTACATTATTATGAATTTTCACGGAACCCAATTGAGGTATATCTTCATAACTTCCGTCTTTTTGAGGTGCAAAACCAAATCCATCACTTCCCACTACACATCCACTATGTAAAATGCAATTCGATCCCACTTCAACAGAAGTATAAATTTTCACATTCGCATATAAAATGGTGTTATCCCCAATTTGGACCTCATCGCCGATATAGCATTGTGGATAAATTTTTACGTTGTTACCAATTTTTACATTTTTTCCTATGTATGAAAAACTTCCTAAATAAAGACCTTCTCCATATTGCGCGGTCTCATCTATAAATGAAGGTTCTTCAATCCCTGACTTGCTGTATTTGAGAAGCTTTTCGTACTCTTTCAGTAATAAACTGAAACTACTATATGGATCCTCTACATAAATCAGTGTAGCTTTTATGTTTTTTAAGGGCTTGAATGTGTTTTTTACAAGTACGGCACCTGCATTGGTAGTGTAAATAAATTTTTCGTAGAGGGGATTAGACAAAAATGCAAGTTGGTCGCTTTGAGCTTTTTCAATTGTACCAATCATACGTATTACTAAATCCTTATCTCCTTCAAGTCTTCCGTTAAGAAGTTGTGAAATCTGTTCTGCTGTAAATTCCATGGTTAATATTAATTCATAAAGTTAATCCTTTAGGCCAACATTGATAGTATTTTAATACTATTTTACTGATTGCCTGAATGTTTGGAAGATCTGAGGCATAAGCTATATCTTTTACACCCTCTTTCTTCGTGATTATATTAATAGGCTTTCCACCTAAAATGTAAGCTTCATTGGTAACGGGTCCGTGCGACATAAAATAATGTGTATCCGACATCAATACATTGAATTTTTTAGTCACTTGATGTTTTAACCTTTGTAATTCAGATTTATCTATAGGTTCATTGGAGAGTCTTACTTTTAGTAATTTTCTTTCCAGTATCATATTGCACAGATGGGATAATATTGGATCCTTATTGTCTCTCCATATTTTAATACTGCCCCAAATATCAGTATCATCCAGCTTGCTGAAATGATCCATAGCTTCCTCATTTTCAGATAATTGTTCAATGTTAATCTTATTGGCAAAGAAATATTCCAAGGCAGGCGACATGGGTATTTTTTGCCCAAAGGAATATAAATCACGAGCCCTTTTAATAATATTAGTGATGATCTTTTCAGCACCGATAGACGTTTTATGCAGGTAAACCTGCCAATACATAAGCCTTCGTGCACTAAGAAAATTTTCAACTACATAAATCGCCTTTTCTTCTAAAACCAACCGATCTTCATCAACATTCAATAATTGAATTAGCCTTTCAACATTTATACTCCCTTCAGGTACACCTGTGAAATAACTGTCCCTGATCAGGTAATCCAACCGGTCCATGTCTAATTGACTACTCACCAACTCATGGAAAAACTTTCTTTCATAGCTGTTTCTGAAAATTTTTAAAGCCAAATTAAGTCTGCCGTCAAATTCTTCATTAAGTTTCAACATAAACTGGTAGGAGATACTCTCATGCTCAATTCCTGGCATTAAAACTTCTTCCAAACTATGAGAAAAAGGTCCATGGCCTATATCATGAAGTAAAATAGCTATTTCGCAAGCTTCTTTTTCCTTATCAGAAATAGTTATACCTTTTGACCTTAAAGTGTTTAAAGCTTTACCCATAAGGTGCATTGCTCCCATTGCATGCTGGAAACGGGTATGCACAGCCCCCGGATACACAAACTCAGTAACACCAAGCTGTTTTATCCGACGTGATTTTTGAAAAAAGCGGTGATCTATGAGTTTAAGGAGGAAATTATTTCCAACTTCAATAAAACCATAGACAGGGTCGTTAAAAACCTTCAAATTTTGGATATTTGTAAAATGAATTCGTAAATTATTATTGTAAATTATTTTTATGCAAAGATATAATATTTTGTGGGCCGATGATGAAATTGACCTTTTGAAACCTCATATTTTATTTCTTGAAAATAAAGGAAATAAAATTACTGCGGTAAATAATGGTGCAGAAGCGATTGAACAATGTGAAAATAATAATTTTGATGTCGTTTTTTTAGATGAAAATATGCCAGGTATGAGTGGCCTTGAAACACTCGACAGAATAAAGGTAATTCGTCCAAGCCTTCCGGTGATAATGATTACCAAGAGTGAGGAAGAGCAAATTATGGAAGATGCCATTGGAGCTAAAATTGCAGATTACCTTATTAAACCTTTGAATCCGAATCAGATACTGCTTTCAATGAAGAGAATTCTGGAAAATAAAAGGTTGGTTTCAGAAAAAACCAATATAAACTTTCAGCAAGGTTTTAGGGATTTGAGTATGGCTGTAAATGAAAATCCTGATTTTAGGGAATGGGCTGCTATTTATAAGGATTTTATTTTTTGGGATCTTGAAATGGAAAGTACTCAAAACAAGTCAATGTCGGAGGTGTTGGATGCACAAAGGGATGAGGCTAATTCAAATTTTTCCAAATACATAATAGAGAATTACGAAGATTGGTTGAATGACCCTGATATTGATAAACCTTTGCTTTCGAACCAACTTATGAAAAAGAAAGTTTTCCCATTGCTGGAAGAGGGGGTGTCTGTCTTTTTTGTGGTAATTGATAATCTCAGATACGACCAATGGAAAATAATTGAGCCTATTTTACAGGAGTATTTCGATGTAGAAAAGGAGGAAAGTTATTATTCAATTTTGCCTACCACAACTGCATTTTCCAGAAATTCAATTTTTTCAGGGATGATGCCTCTTGAAATGGCT
>JAOUKG010000286.1 GCA_029882725.1 Cyclobacteriaceae bacterium | reverse complement strand
TGGGGTAAATATTATGGTTGTAGTGGGGAGGATCATAACGTCCCCACTACAAAAACCATATATAATTTTACAATTCGCGAATCCAAATGTTTCGATAAGAAACCAAGTTGCCGTGGTCCTGCAATACCAGTGGCATTTTTTCATCATGTGCTTTGTATTCGGGAATTCCTATGTATTCCGTACTCCCTTTAATTTCCACATGGTTCAATGCAAGGACACCATTATGAATAACTGTAACATAAGCAGGTTTCACTAATTTACCTTTTTTATCAAACTCAGGTGCATCATAGATGATATCATAAGTCTGCCATGTACCCGGAGGTGTAGTGGCATTTGCCTGAGGTATATGTTGCTTATAAATACTTGCTGCCTGTCCGTTGCTATAAGTTCTGCTTTTGTAAGAATCCAATACTTGAACTTCGTATCTTGACTGAAGGAAAATACCACTATTTCCTCTTGCCTGACCTGTTTTTGAAGGGTCGAGCACTTCAGGAGATCTCCATTCAATATGCAGTTGCATACTTCCAAAGCCTTTTTTTGTTTGAATTACTCCGGCTCCCGGCTTTACAGTAATAATTCCGTTTTCATAGGTCCACCCTGCTTCACTTCCTTTTTCTGATTCCCATTCAGAGAGACCGTCTTGCAATAATAAAAAGGCATCGGAAGGGGCTCCGTAATTACCATCAGGTACTACTACAGGTGGCTCATTTTCCCATGTTTCTGTTTCTTCCGGCTTCATTGTTTTTTGAGCAAAAAGAGTTGTTGCTGATAAAATCGCAACACTAAACATCACTATTATCTTCTTCATATTATGTGTATTATAATTTAAAATATTAAAACGCTTATTAAATAATACTGAAGCCAATTTCCAGCATTTTTAAAACTACTTTTTTGTTTTTAAGTTATGCCTGATTGCAAAAACAAACAATAACAGGGCTCGTTCTTCGAAATTTATTGTTTAACAATCCTATTATCGACTAAATATAACACACTACTCAATCAATCAACAATCAATCTCCTTAGTTTTTGAAGTTCGGTAATATTCTTGTCGGAATGGATATTTTGAATGACACTTTGTTTTTCTCTTTCGGTGAGACGCCAATTTAAAGATGCTCTTTCTTTCAATAGAGCATTATTCTCCGGGTTGTATTCAATAAGTATATTGTAGATATCTCCTTGAAACCAACTATTCGCTTCTTCGATCCGATTGTCGTTGAAGATATCCTGAATATTTTCAAAATTTTTATAAAACCCCTGAATTGGTGAGGAGAATCTCTGAAATAATGATTGGGTTTCTTTTTCTTCTATGGGATTATTTTTCTGTGAGTCCCTGATGGTTAAAAAAATCACACCCGAAGTATTTTTATATATCCAATCTGAAAAATTATATAAAAACCTTGTTGCGTCGGTAATACCGTAATTATCTGTCAATCCGGCATCCATAATTTCCATTTTAGGAATACTGGGTAATGAAATATTGGGCGTAACATAGGGAAATGTTGCACTCATCCTCAAAGCACTTAAAAACCTGAGTCCATCTCCATTATGATTTTTATAAAATTCCCTAAATTCAATTCCCTTTATTTTTGCAGAAGTCACGGCCTTCGATGGTTGATTTAGATAACTGATATCCTGCGGACTTATATATAACTTTCGCCCATCGTTAACAATGGTTGGTGCTAAAATCAGCATTGGAATTTCAGCATTTTGTTCTGGAATTTTATAACTCGAAAGTGTCTTATCTAAAAAACCAAAGGAGTTTCTGTTTAACTGTTGTTCAAAAGCATACCCTCTGTCTTTCTCATATCGATATTCACCGTAATCAAACTCCTGAAACCCCAAAAAGATATCATTTACAAGCATGGCAAAAATAATTGGATTTAAATGATCCCTGGCAATATTTTTAAGGTAAACAGGACTTATGGCGCTTTCTATTTTTCCTTGCTTTTCCTGATATTTAAGTTCCCTGAAATAGGCAGAACCAATCAATCCGCCAGATGCCCCGGTCATTAAAACTGTATTTTTCATCAACATCCCGTTTGTAATACTGTCTGCATTTTGTAATGCATTAAGTGTCCAAATTGTTGATCGTAACCCTCCACCAGAGGCACAAATAAATATTAGTTTGGGGGGCTTGTCTTTAGGAAAACCATTTCTCCATTTTTCAAGTATTTTTATAGTAGAAAGTTTATCTCTTTGTATTTTTTCTTTCTGGTTGGCTTCTATCAAATTATTCAGATCATATACCGCTGGTTTGGTCTGATAATCCAACCCAAAAGCTTTATACTCTTTGCTTATTACGTCCATCCCTACCACATAATTGAATATGAGAATCAAAAAAATGGCCAAACTTACTGACCAACCTCTAAACCAATAAGAAAAGGCACCAGTAAACATGATCAAAATGGTAAGCAACAAAACCACACTTGAAGCTGCAGGGATTTGAAACCAGGGATAATCAGAAAATATCCCTATTATCAGTAACACTACAAAAACAAATAACTCTATACTGATCAGATTAAAATGATTTTGATCAAAAACCTGTAAAACAGTAAACTTGTCGTAAAAGCCTTTGTAGTCGGGAACTCTTTTTAACTTCAAATTAAGATCCATGTACCAATCTACACCAACTTGTTGTTGCTTGGCCGAAACAAGGTTACTCAAGGCCCGGGCACGTGTAGCTTTCACATTATTTTTTAATTTTTCGTCAAGCTTACAAACCACATATTTGAAAATATCCTTATTAGTCCACCAAAAATAAAGGAATAAAACAAGGCTCATACTCATTAACCCTGTATAAAAACCACCTACGCACAGCAATATTTCATTTACATTTTTACCACTAAAATATTGGAAACTAACAATATTCCAAGTGTAAACAATGATAAAAACCAAGGGTATGAGGCTGTTATTTAAACTAAAGCGGGTAAAAGGTTTTTCGAGCCACCCCAGGAAATTAAAACTTTGACCATCAATAATATACGTTGTAATATGAAACGAAATTATAAACCCAGCTACACTTCCTCCCATGATGAAAAAAGACAAAAAGCCCACCTCATTCATATATTCAGGATCCAGAAATAAATAAGGTATACCCATTGAAACCCCAAACTGTTTTGAAATAATCACAAAGAGGAAAATCCAAAAGAGTAAAAGTGCCTGATTTTTTCGAAAATGAAGACCTATAAGCTGCAAAGGCAGACTTTTAATAATCAAACGTGCTATGTCGCTTAAGAAGTTCAAGTTTTTGTTTTTTTACTCCCTTCAAATATTTCGTATTCCAAAAGACGGCACTCCAGCTTTGCATTAAAAAAGGTAACTCTCGATTTTGTTCTTAAGCCGACAGTTTTTGCCAAATCCATATTACCGGTAAAAATATAACCTTTATAATTTACACATTTATTTTTGAAAAAATCACCAATCCTTTCATAAAGTTGTTCAAGATCATCCTCTTCCCCCATTCTATTTCCATAGGGGGGATTCAAAATTATGGTTCCTGGTTCATCGGGAAGTTGAGCCTTTTCAAAATCCCTTGCTTCTAATTCCAAAAGGTGTTCCACGCCTGCTTTTTCAACATTTATTCTAGTTTCTGAAATAGCTTTTCGCTTAATATCAGACATGAGAATTGGAATTTTCTTTTCTATTTTTTTGGGATCAGGCATTTTCGCCAGTTCTTCCTTCCAATCTGAAATTTCAAAGGTTTTTAAATATTGAAACCCAAATACTCTTCTGTAATACCCAGGAGGGATATTGTATGCAATCAAAGCAGCTTCTATACCCAGTGTACCGCTTCCGCACATAGGATTTACGAAGGGAGTATCTCCACTCCACCCTGTAGCCATGATAATGGCAGCGGCAAGTGACTCGGCCAATGGGGCACCTCCCGGAATATCCCTGTAACCTCTTTTGGATAATGTATTTCCGGAGGTATCGATATAAATCGAAGCTTCATGTGATACCCATTGAAGATATACCACTGCTCCATCTCGTGAAGATCCTGAATCGGGCCTTTTTCCTTCAAGATCCATAAACCGATCTACAATAGCATCCTTTACTCTAACATTGGCAAATCTATGGTCTCTTATATTATCATTTCTCACAAAGGAATCAACTGTAAAATAGCTATCGGTAGGGATCCAGTTTTCCCATTCCACCTTTTTAATTTCACCATACAATTGATCGGCCGTATTGGATTTAAAACTTTTTAGTTTGTAAAATACATGACTTGCCGTACGCAACCAAAGGTTTAAAAAATAGGTATCTTTCAGCGTTCCTTCGGTTACAACAGAGGTGGAAAGCACCTTTTTTACAGGAAAAGAATACTTTTCGAGTTCTTTTGCAACATAACTCCCCAATTCCGGGAGACAAGAAATTACAATTTCACTTTTGGTGTTAATGAGAGGATTCATGAAGCAGTTTGTATTTTTAATTATCACAAAGGTAATGTGTTCCTTTCAGTTTCCTTTTCAGAAAAGATAAAACATTTTAAAACTCTATTCATTTATCGTATTTTTACCACAGCCAATCAATAATTTATGCAGGAGGTAAAACCCTATCTACCAAAAAACAAAGTCCGAATAGTTACAGCTGCAAGCCTTTTCGATGGTCACGATGCAGCCATAAACATCATGAGGCGTATCATGCAGGCATCAGGTTGTGAAGTAATCCATTTGGGTCACGACCGTAGTGTCGAAGAAATTGTGAACTGTGCCATACAGGAGGATGTCCAATCCATTGCTATTACATCGTATCAAGGTGGGCACATGGAATATCTCAGATATATGCGGGATCAATTAGTGGAGAAAAAATCTTCTCATATAAAAATATTTGCGGGAGGGGGCGGAGTAATTCTTCCCGACGAAATAGAAGAACTTCATCATTATGGGATTGAACGGATCTATAGCCCCGACGATGGCAGGAAAATG
>JAOUKG010000285.1 GCA_029882725.1 Cyclobacteriaceae bacterium | reverse complement strand
AGGAATCATCATTTTCAGTTCAGAGGCTTTTATGCAATGTCCTCTGACCTTTGATCAAAATGCGCTTAATATGTTTACGGAGATATTGAATACCGGCCTGGTTCCCAATGCAGGCACCGATTTTGGGCCACCTCTAAAAATGGCGCTTGAAAAATTAGATGAGCCTGATGCCACAATTACCCAACAAAAATCAAAAATCATCGTTTTGATAAGTGATGGTGAAGATTTCGGTGAGGAAACTGAATCTGTAGTGGAAGAAATCAACAATAAGAATATAAAATTGTTCACATTAGGAGTAGGTACTGAAGAAGGAAGTAAAATTAAAACGACAAATGGTTTTAAATTGGATAATCAAGGAATGGAAGTGGTCACCAAACTAAGTAGTAATTCCTTAAGAAAAATTGCAAGTGATACGGACGGGCAATATTTTGAAATAAATGATGGTGACAATGATATTGAGAGAATGATCAACGCAATAAATGGAATTGAGGGTGAAGTACGAGATGTAAGACACATTGATGTAACAGCGGATAAGTATTACTATTTTCTTATGGCAGCTTTGGGTTTAATTTTAATTGATGTTTTGTTTTCATTTAAAGTAATAAGAATTTGAAATACATTTTTACCATATTATTCAGTATAACTTCGTTTTGGAGTGGTTTCATGAAAATTCACTACCAAAATCAACACATAGACCAAGCCTATGAAAACTATTTCAATAATGAATATGAAGAGACTATTTCGCATATTTCTATGTTGGAAGATAGTTTGGAGTTTTTCAATGAAGGTCTGTTGTTAAACAAAGCTCACTCCTATTACAAATTAGCTCGTTTTGATGCCCCGGGAGCAATTCCTGCCCCCGAAGATTCTATCTACCGACAGAAAGTTCAAAATGTTATGGGAAATTACGCTCAGGTGCTTGATTATAGCTCAGATTTAGCCTCTGTTGCATATAATCAATCGGGAGTAGTTATTTTTAAAAGTGGGGTAATCAATGGACAGGCCGTTGATCAAGAGCAAATGATATCTACTTCAATTGAATATTTCAAGAATGCCTTGATTAAAGATCCTTTAAATGAGGAAGCGCGTTATAATTATGAACTATTAAAGAAATATAAAGCCTTTCCTGATCAAATTTTCAAAACTGTAGAGACTCTGGTAAAACAAAGAAAATACGAACAGGCTTATCAAATTTTGGCTCCATGGGTAGAAAAAGACAGCCGATTTAAAGACAAAAAAGAATATACCCAAAGACTCGGTGAAATTGTGCAAATTGAAAAGAATATAGGCTCATGAAGAAATACACTTTACTATTCCTGATTATTGGCTTTTTTGGTATTCAAAATTCCGTAAATGCTCAATATATAGGCACAACGGAGGCCTATGCCGAAGAAATGTATTATACAGGGTCAGATCAATACATTAATGGTGATTTGGAAGAAGCGTTGAAAACAGTAAATACAGGATTAAATAAAGTTCCGCAACATCAAAAATTACAGGAATTAAAAAAATTACTGGAGAAAGAAAAAGAACAGCAACAACAACAAAAAGAAGATCAGGAAAAAAAGGACCAGGAAGATCAGCAAAAGCAAGATCAGAAAAACGATCAAGAAGATCAGAATAAGGACCAGCAAAAAGAAGATCAAAAAGAAGAGGAAGAGAAAAAAGAGCAAGATCAGGAAGAAGAGCAGGAAGAGCAGGAAGAAAAAGATCAAGAAGAGCAGCAAAAAGAGGACGAAAAATCGGAAGAAGAAAAGCAGCAAGAAGAACAAGAGAAAAAAGAACAACAGGATAAAGAATCCTTTGAGAAAAAACTTGAAGAGATGAATATTTCTGAAGAGAAGGCCCAAATGCTCCTGGAGGCCATGAAAAACAGCGAAAAACAATACCTACAACAAATCAAAAGGAAGGGGCAAAAGAAAAAAAATACAGGCAAACCCGATTGGTAATATTCTCAATCTCTTTCTGCATTTTACAGGTTTATGTAATAGTTGGTCTTCAGTATTCTATTACATTCTTAAATATCTTTAGATTTTACGAACCTTTCGAAGGTTTGAAACCTTCGAAAGGTTTCGTAAATTTCGGTAATTTTAAACAAAACAACCGTTTATAAACGTTTATATCCGTTTCAATTTAACTTAGATTAATTAAAGGAGAAAACAGGGATAATTCATATAAATCACCTATCACGAAGTTGGAAAACCCGAAGAATAAAATTACTACAGACAGAGAAATGAATGGGTTTTCTATTCTTAAGTAAAGGCAGTTTAATAAATACAGATTTCTAATATAAATCTTAATTTTTGAATTGTATCTCCTAAAACACAAGAGTAAACTTCAACCCTCCCTCCTCTTTGTTATTGAATTTCTTATAACTTTCCACAGCTTCCTCAACAGAATTTTCGTGTGTAAATATGGCACCTACGTCGTATTTTTTACTCCGAACCAATTCCAATGCCTCCGGCCAATATTTCTGTACCGGGCACCTCCCTGTACTGTAAGTGATGTTTTTATTGTACAAATCGTTGGGTGAAAAAGCAAACGAAGGTTCGTTATGAACCCCCATACTTCGTATGTTACCTCCTTTTTTCACAATTTGATAAGAAGTGGCATGAGCCTGCACACTACCCACAGCTTCAGCAACTACATCAGATCCTTTACCTTGTGTTTGATCCTGAAAACGCAACATATCATCCGCATTAAGCGGATCAAAAGCGATTGCTCCCATCTTTGTAGCCATCACTCTTCTGTTTTTGTCTGGATCAAATGCAATTACTTTATTCCAACCCCTAAATTGAGCTCCGGCAATGGCCATCAATCCCACAGGACCACATCCCACAACAGACAAGCTTTGATTTTCAAAAGCAGGTCTGAAATCGGTTCCAAATAAACCAGTGGGCAAAATATCGCACAACAACAATGCTTCATGAACAGATAAATCATCAGGCAATGTCATCAGTGTATGATCAGCCAAAGGCACGCGCACAAATTGGGCCTGTGCACCATGAAGTCCTTTTCCCTTCTCCCTCCATCCAAAAAGTTGTCCGCTATCGCATCTGCAACTCAAACCCTCACCACAGGGATCGCAAACCCCACAGGCCGAGAAAAACGGGCTTATTACCCTGTCGCCCTTTTTAAACTGCTTTACGTCTGCACCAACTTCCATTACCGTTCCAACAAACTCATGCCCCATAATCGTATCGGCATCCAGTCCTGTCTCCCTACCGGCATAAATATGTAAATCAGACCCACAAATAGCGGTGATCTCCACTTTCACTATCACATCTGTGGAATACAACATTTCAGGATCAGCAACGGTTTCCACCAAGGGATGATAGGGTTTATTAAAGAGTACTGCTTTCATTTAATTGATAATTGATTGTTTCTCCTAAAGGCTCTTCGTTGCCCCGCCATCAACGGGTAAATTGATTCCATTAATATAAGAAGCAGCAGGACTACACAAAAATGCTACTGCAGCACCAAA
Source organism: Cyclobacteriaceae bacterium (assembly GCA_029882725.1). Classification (GTDB taxonomy): domain Bacteria; phylum Bacteroidota; class Bacteroidia; order Cytophagales; family Cyclobacteriaceae; genus JAHEMU01. Next base: position 1,443 of record JAOUKG010000285.1, on the reverse strand, counting down.
TTCCTCCGGTTTACCCAACCGTTTCATAGGTACTTGCTCTTTATACACTTCTTTGATTTTTTCCACGGAAGTGGATGCCAATTCAGCTCTTTTTTCGAAAAGATATTCAAGCCGGTCTGTTTCGGTGTAGCCGGGCAACACATTATTAACTGTTATGTTAAACTTTCCTACCTCATTGGCCAAAGTTTTTGCCCAACTGGCCAATCCCGAGCGTATAGCATTGCTCACAGGCAGTTCGGCAATAGGCTGTTTTATAGAAATTGATAAAACAGAAACTATTCTACCATATCCTGCGGCTTTCATACCGGGTATCAGCAATCTCGATAATTCGTGTGAAGTATGAAAATGCATATCAAAACCTTGCTGAAAATCGCTAACCGACAAATCCAGTATATTTCCCGAGGCTGGCCCTCCTGAATTTAATAATAAAATATGCCAAACATATCCCTTTTCAAGTTTTGCTTTAACCTTTTCTAGTATTTCGGAAGGTTTTGAATAGTCTGCCACCAGGTAGTTGTGAGTTTGCCCTTTACTGACATCCAAATTGAGCAACGCATTTTCAAGTGTCTCTTCCTTACGGGAAACCAAAGTACAACTCGCCCCAAGTTTGCTTAATTCAATGGCAGAAGCCAATCCCAATCCTTGTGAACCGCCACCAATCAAAGCATTTTTTCCTCTTAAATCAAGATTCATAATTACAGGTTTTTATAGTCTTCACGTACCGGTGTAAAAATATCAATCAATTCACAATCGGTAATGGCTGTACCCGAGTGAACTACATTTGAGGGAATAATTGCCACTTCCTCAGGGAGATATTGTTGCGTTTTCCCATCTACAGTAAGCTCCATTTTTCCTCTTACTACCATGGAAGCCTGCTCATGTACATGTGAATGTTCTGGTAACACACTGTCTTTTTTGATATTCCAAAAAGCGATAGTCATTGTGTCTGTATGGATAAACTTTCCAGTAAATCCGGGAAAAAGCTCTTTTTCTTCAATATTTTCAAGCTTTTTTCGGTACATATCCAAAATAGGGTTCATCATAATATACTTGTATTTACGTAATCATATTGTACAAATTGAATTTATAAATTATACAATATCAAACCATTTATCAATTATTTTTTCTTATTCAGCTTAAGCTGAGACCTCTATTTTGTTTCCACTGTTTTCTATTGGAAGTGAATTATTCGGGTTAGATTTCAGTTAAGATTAGAATTAAGTTGGATCTAAATAAGCTTTTACGATAATATTCTTTTATTTACATATAATTTAGCCGGAAATAGGTATGGCACATATTAGCAAAAAAAAGAAGGTCTATGAAATTTCGGAGGTGTTGAGAAAATACCTTAAAAAATATCATCGGGAAACAGACCTTCCCATTTCTTACGAAGATCTTACTCGCTACGAACAGTCAACTTCTCTTTATGACAAGAACGGTGTC
>JAOUKG010000284.1 GCA_029882725.1 Cyclobacteriaceae bacterium | reverse complement strand
ACATTAGATGGCGGCAACTCAATATAAAGAGTTCCGGCACCCACATTGCCTTTTATGAGGGTACTTCTAGTTGGGGTATCTTTTAAATCCAGGTATAAGTTACCAAACCCTACGTCTGCTCGTACATACGCCGATTGTGAATGGGCTACATTTCTTACTGTTACATTTCCAAGATCTACTTTTACATAAAAAGTATCCATGTCAATTTTATTATAGGAATCAGAAAAGTACCCTACATCAACATCGGCACTACCAGTATGAATTTTTATATTTTTAATTGCCAGGTTTGAAAGATCGATGTTGGCATTCCCCAGTCCATATTCCAATTCCAAATCGTATATTTTCTTTTCGGACAAGAAAATTTTCCAATATTTATTCATGAGATCAGGTTCATTTCCAAATAAACTACTGGAAATTGACTGACTTAGCCCTTCTCTATGCGTATCCTCCATTTCAAGATCTACATAACAAGTATTCTCACGAACATCTTTTTTATAGATATGCTCGAAGTCCTCTATCTTATGTAAACTATAGATGCTAAATACCCCTGCATCTTGAGTGGATTTTAACATACAGGTGCCTGAATTAAATTTCAAATTGATTGAAACAGCACTAAAATCCTTACTATCTTCTACAAAAAACTGCTTTTTAAACTGACTGTTTCCTTGTATTGTTAAAAAAAGCAAGGAAAAACAGAAAACAATTAACCTTATCCACATGTACAAAAATACGTTAGTAACCATTTATTTGTTTCATTAAATGCAAAAAAAACATTTATATAATTTTTATTTATTTTACACCTATATATATATAGGGAATTCCACTTAATTGATAATAATTAAAAAAAATTGAGAGTTGAGGTTTGCTACATTATTTTAAGTTGCTATCTTTGCAGTCCTTTTTGCGGAGCATTTACTTCCGGTAATCGAAAAGTCAACAAATAACAGTATAATAATGTCTGGAATAATAGGTAAGAAAATAGGTATGACAAGTATTTACGACGAAAACGGTCGTAACATAGCATGTACCTTGCTGGAGGCCGGTCCTTGCATCGTAACTCAGGTTCGTAATGAAGAAACTGATGGATACAAGGCTGTTCAGCTTTCTTTTGAAGAACGTAAAGAAAAAAACACCCCCAATGCTTTAATAGGGCATTTCAAAAAGGCTGCGACTACACCTAAAAAACACGTTGTGGAATTTAGGGATTTTAGAATGGAGTTTGAAGGAGGAGTTAAAATTGGTCAGGAGATCAAGCTGGAGGATGTATTCATAGTAGGTGATTATCTTGATGCAATAGGTATTTCAAAAGGAAAAGGATTTCAAGGTGTTGTAAAACGTCATGGTTTTGGCGGTGTTGGACAAGCTACGCATGGTCAGCACAACAGATTGAGAGCGCCAGGTTCTATTGGAGGAGCTTCCTACCCAGCCAGAGTATTTAAAGGTCTTCGTATGGCAGGACAAACCGGAAACAGGAGAGCAAAAGTGGTTAACCTCAGGGTATTACAAATTATTCCTGAAAAAAACTTACTTGTTGTTAGTGGCTCTGTACCAGGAGCAATAAATTCAACGATAATTTTAGAGAAATAATGAAATTACCAGTTATCAATATCAAAGGTGAAGATACCGGACGTAAAGTCGATTTATCTGAGGTAATTTTTAAGGCAGAGCTTAATGACCATGCTATATACTTAGATGTGAAGCAATATCTTGCTAATCAACGTCAAGGAACAAGTATGGCAAAAGACAGGTCATTAATTAGTGGCTCAACCAGAAAAATAAAGAAACAAAAGGGAACGGGTAGTGCTCGTGCGGGTAGTATTAAGAGTCCTATATTCAGAGGTGGAGGAACTATATTTGGTCCTGAGCCCAGAGATTATCACTTTAAACTTAATAAGAAGCTTAAAGTTAATGCAAGAAGATCAGCTCTTTCTTACAAGATACAAGATAAGAGCTTAACTATAGTTGAGGATTTTGATTTTGAAAGTCCTAAAACAAAAAATTATCTGGAATTGTTGAGTGCATTCACATTGGAAAATAAGAAAACACTTTTAGTGTTGCCTGAAAACAAAAAGAATGTGTACTTGTCTTCCAGGAATTTGAAAAAAGCAAAAGTAATAACTGCCGATCAAATCAATACTTACGATGTTCTCCATGCGGATAACATCTTAATGTTGGAAGGATCAGTAGAAAAAATCACTAATATTTTGAATTAAAATGGATATACTGATCAGACCATTAGTGACCGAGAAGGCCTCAGCAGGCAACGAAAAAGGTAAGTACGGTTTTGTTGTAAACCAGAAAGCTAATAAAGTTGAAATTAAAAAGGCCGTTGAAAAGATGTATGGTGTTAATGTCGAAAGTGTTAATACAATGAATTACCTCGGTAAACTGAAAAAGCGCTATACAAAAGCCAGAGTCCTTTCTGGCAGAATGACTTCCTATAAAAAGGCTGTTATTACTGTTGCAGAAGGAGAGATAATTGATTTTTACGGAGATATTTAAAGCATTGAATAATGGCTGTTAAAAAACTAAGACCCGTTACGCCGGGACAACGATTCAGGCAGGCACCTGCTTTTACGGAAATAACCAAATCGACTCCTGAAAAGAGTTTGTTACTTTCCAAAGGTAAAAGTGGCGGAAGGAATAATACTGGAAAAATGACCATGCGATATTTAGGCGGTGGTCATAAACAAAAAATCAGAATTATTGACTTCAAAAGAGAAAAAAGGGACATACCTGCTACTGTTAAAAGTATTGAGTATGATCCTTCAAGATCTGCTAGAATTGCATTGTTGTTTTATGCTGACGGAGCAAAAACTTATATTATTGCACCTGAAAAGTTGGCGGTAGGACAAGTGTTAAACGCAGGTGAAAACGCAGTTCCTGAAGTAGGAAATTCACTTCCTATGTCTAAAATTCCTTTGGGTACATTGATTCACAATATTGAATTGAAACCTGGTAGAGGTGGAGCGATGGCTAGAAGTGCAGGTAGTTATGCCCAACTTTTAGCAAGAGATGGAAAATATGTTACTATCAAATTACCATCAGGTGAGATGAGAACAGCACTTTCCGTTTGTTATGCTACAATAGGTACCGTGTCTAATTCTGATCACATGAATGTGGTTTTAGGTAAAGCCGGTAGAAACAGGTGGTTGGGTAAAAGACCAAGAACAAGAGGTGTAGCCATGAACCCTGTTGATCACCCAATGGGTGGTGGAGAAGGCCGTGCTTCTGGAGGTCATCCACGATCACGTACTGGTTTATACGCTAAAGGCAAGAAAACCAGGTCGCCCAAGAAATATTCAGATAAGTATATCATAAGTAAAAGAAAGAGTAAATAATTATAATGGCTAGATCATTAAAAAAAGGACCTTATATCGACTTCAGGCTTGAAAATAAGATTGAAGCCATAAATGAATCAGGAAAGAAATCAGTTATTAAAACCTGGTCTCGTAGATCAATGATCTCTCCTGATTTCGTAGGCCACACGTTTGCAGTGCACAATGGGAATAAATTTATACCTGTTTATGTTACTGAAAACATGGTGGGCCATAAATTAGGTGAGTTTGCCCCTACTAGAAATTATAGAGGGCATGGTGGAAATAGAAAAGACAAAGGTAAAAAATAATAACAGCGATGGAGGCTATAGCTAAATTAAATAATAACCCTACTTCGCCCCGAAAAATGAGGCTGATTGCAGACCTTATCAGAGGGGAAAGGGTAGGTATAGCATTAAATATCCTAAAGTTTAATGATAATGGTGGTTCCTCTAAACTAGAGAAACTTCTTTTATCAGCTATTGCCAACTGGCAGGCTAAAAACGAGGATAAAAAACTTGAGGAATCGGATCTATTTGTTAAACAAATATTCGTGGATAGTGGTAGAATGTTGAAAAGACTTCGTACTGCACCTCAGGGGCGGGCTCATAGAATTCGCAAAAGGTCTAATCATATAACAATAGTGGTTGATAGCCGTGAAGTTTCTACGCAGGAACAGGTTGATACTACTACTGAAGAAAAAGTAGAAAAATAATCTCATGGGACAAAAAGTTAATCCAGTAGGTTTTCGTTTAGGTATTATTCGCGGTTGGGATTCCAACTGGTATGGTGGGAAAACACTTTCTGACAAATTGGTTGAAGATCATAATATCAGAAAATATATCAGTGTACGTATCCCAAAAGGATCTATTTCCAAGGTGATCTTGGAAAGAACCCTTAAAAGAATAACAATTACAATTCATACGGCACGTCCGGGTGTAGTGATTGGTAAAGGCGGAGCCGAAGTTGATAAGATAAAGGAAGAAATTAAAAAACTTACTGGAAAAGATATTCAGATCAACATTTACGAAATTAAAAGACCTGAGCTTGATTCTAAATTAGTAGGTGAGGCAATTGCCCAACAATTAGAAGCTAGAATTTCCTATAGAAGAGCTATGAAACAAGCTATAGCTTCTGCAATAAGAGTAGGTGCTCTCGGTATTAAAGTAAAGGTTTCAGGTCGTTTAGGTGGAGCTGAAATGGCTCGTTCTGAACAATATAAAGAAGGTAGAATTCCTCTTCATACATTAAGAGCTGATATTGATTATACTATTTCTGAAGCTAATACAGTTTACGGTAAAATAGGTGTGAAGGTATGGATTTTCAAAGGCGAAGTTTACGGAAAAAGAGATTTGTCGCCAAACATAGGAATGGCTCAGCAACAATCTGGTGGCGGAAGAAGTACCGGTAACAGAAAGCAAGAAGGTCCTGGTAGAAGAAAGAAACGTTAAGATAACAAAGTAGAACGATGTTACAACCGAAAAGAACGAAATATAGGAAAATGCATAAAGGCCGCGTTAAGGGAATAGCCCAACGCGGACATACAATAGCATTTGGAGCATTTGCTCTTAAATCTGTAGAACCAGGATGGATTACCTCCAGGCAGATAGA
>JAOUKG010000283.1 GCA_029882725.1 Cyclobacteriaceae bacterium | reverse complement strand
ACCCAATGAGTGAGTTTATATACATCAATTCCTTTATAATTAGTAGAAAGTGGCTCCTCAATATATACTTTCCAGTTGGCTAAATCTTCTTTGGTAATAAGTCCGCCTTGCTCTTGTACTCCACGAGCAAACTCTTCTGCTATATCGCCTTTATAGAAACGATCGTAAGCAGCATAAATAGCCTCTTTTCTTGATTTTCTTTTTTTGAGAGAAGCGGCCTCCGTATCTACCAGTTTTTTAAGAGTATTATATAGATCCTGTTGAACAAAAATTTCACCGGGCTTGGGGCCCACTAGTTCTCCATCTTTTTCTTTAAGAAACAACTTCTTCGAATAGGGCCAGTCGGCTATTTTATCCTTTCCTTTTTCAATCTGACCAGAGGCAACTCTCTCCATGGGATACCCTTGGGCCATTTGCATGGCTGGGGCCAGAATTTGCTTCAGGCTCATGGTACCATATTCAGCAAGCATCGTCATAAGCCCACCGGGAGTACCGGGTGTAACAGCTGCCAACGGACCATACTGAGGGGGATATTTCATATCTTTTCCTTGAAAAAATTCAGGAGTTGCACCGGTGGGAGCTACACCTAGGGCATTAATACCTATTACCTTACCAGTTTTAGGGTTGTAAATGAGTGCTTGAGTTTCTCCTCCCCAACTGAGTACGTCCCACATCGTGGCCGTAGCAGCAAGCATGGCACAGGCAGCATCAACCGCATTGCCTCCTTGTGCAAAAATCATTGAGCCGGCAGTTGCCGCCAAAGGCTTCCCGGTAATAGCTACCCAGTGTTTACCGTGAATTACAGGTTTTTGAGTGGGTTGGGCATACCCAAACAGGCCAGAACATAGCAGAGTAATAAGCAGTATATTTTTCATCATAATATAAAGTTTTCAAGAGATAAATTTAGACAATAATATTTTAAAGCCTCTAGTATTACAAAGAATAATATGCAAGCAGAACCAATATCAAGAACTAGAGATTACAGGTTTAGAATGTAAAGAGAAAATAAATACAAGGCATAATATTAGATAAATTAAATATTTTTTGGTATATTAGTTATTTAAACTAAATAACCATGGCAGGATTTGGAATTATGGCCGATGCCATCAAGACCTTGAAGCGTAATAATAGCATGCTTCATGGGAACAAATATTTTAATCCAGACAACATATCAGGAATAAAATCAACAGGTAAAATTCACATTAAAAAAGCCTCTCAGGAAGAACTGGATATTGTTACGCAGAAACTTTCTCTGCAGAAAAAGAAAGAATGGAAGAAGACAGTATTAGCTATTCTAATTACCATTCCTATTGCATTTTTTGTACTCTGGGTGTTGATCGGTTATTTTAAGGGTGTCTTTCACAAGTTGTGAAATTTTTCACACTGTTCCTTTATTAAAACTTTCTTTTCACACCCAATAAGATAGCTTTATTTAAAAGTATATCCATTTTTGCTTCAATTTAGCGGGGCCATTAAAAGACCTAATGGTTTTTGAAAATCTTATAGGTTTTTTAAGCTTGGTGATAAACCAAATATGATATATTCTACAAAAGTACAGCATATATTCTTTCATTTTTATGGGTACAGTTTTTTAAATCAAAATGTTTTTTTTCCCAACTTAATGTTCTTTTCAATTATAGGTTTATCTCTCCACCAAGTAGCTAAAGAAGAACCCGAAATATTCATCCACGGTCCAAAAATAGCTGGAGCCAATCCTACGGTTGATAGTTTGCCCATTTCAAGGGCAATTCCCGAGGCCAGACCACCATTTTGCATACCCACTTCAAGTGCAATGGTTCTGCAATCCTTTTCGGACATCTTGAAAAGCCGGCACCCCCAGTAACCTAAAAAATATCCCGACAAATTATGTGCAATAGCCAAAGTTACAAGTAGCAGCCCTACATTGAGCAAGCTGTCTCTTCCGGAAGCGGTAATAATTGAAATAATCACTGCTATGGAGGCCATCGATAAAATAGGCATGGCCTTGTCGAGCCAATTCACTTTTCCATGAAAAAAGTGGTTGAATACCAAACCGGCAATTATTGGTATAATAACCATCTTCACTATACTCCACGTCATGGCCAGTGGGTCAATCGCAATAAATTGCCCGGCCAGTAAATCCATTAATAAAGGAGTGACCAAGGGCGACAATAATGTTGCTACCGCTGTAAGAGTTACAGAAAGTGCCAAATTGGCATTGGCAAGATAGGCCATAACATTGGATGCAAGTCCGCTGGGAGCTGCCCCAATTAATATTATACCCGCAGCAATTTCCGGAGACAAGCCCGACACACTAGCAAGTCCAAAACCAATAAAAGGCATAATCGTAAACTGGCAAACCAACCCAATAAAAACTCCCTTAGGCATTTTTATTACCCCTTTAAAATCCCCAAAACTCATGGATGTACCCATCCCAAACATCAGAATTTGCAGCAACGGTACAATAAGAGCACTTAACTTAAATGTTCCTACAGATATTAAAAATTGAGGATAAAATAATGAAAAAGTCACAGCACCAAAAATCAATACTGAAAAAGAATACCCCCTTGTTTTGGAACTACCTCTAAACCCGATGGAAAGGAAAAGAAAAAAAGCACAAAACAAACTACCCGATTGAGAACCATAACCAAGGAAAAATATCCCTAAACCCAGTAATAAGGCCATCAATGCAATCAAATAAAATACTTTAAAATTCTTCAATTTCCTTTTCTTTATGTTAATAGATATCAGAAGGCATGGTGACCTTTCAAATTTTACTGGGCGTCTTTTAACCCCCATAAACGATTATAAAAACACTATTCTTAATCAAACAGGTCAGTGCAGACGCTGAATTTATTTGCCAACTTTTCACAAATCACATCATAATTATCTAAAAAGGCATTGTAATTTAAATTGAGCTCACATTCCAGTTTCCGGGTTCCTTGAATATTTTCTCCTTCTAAATCAAAAAAACAAAATTGTCCTTTCCTCACACTCAGAATAGTGATATCTGCTTCCGAACCAACTGATAAATATCCCTGATCTGTACTATGAATCATCTGAACGGGCACCCATAAAAATATTTCGATAATACTTTCGGGAGTAATCCCCATGTCCAAAAAAGACAATACCCTGGTTTTCGATATACTTTTCCGTCTTTAACAGCCACATCCATTTTTTCATTGATACCGTTTTTGGAGTCAATCAAAACGCCATTTTTAATGAGTATATCTGCCTCTTGGACAAAGGTAGTAAAGCATGAAATTCCAAGAGCCAGAAAAAGAAGTAGTGACTTTCTAATCATAAAAAGGAAATTTGATGTATTAATATATCGATTATTCTCCATTTACACCAAACCGTTTATAAAATCCGTTTTGATATTCAAAGGATTGGTTCCTTGATTCAGGCCGTTTATTGAAAAATTTTGAGCGACTTTTGATTTCTACTCTTAGGTTGTAGTGAGTATTTTTTTGTTGCGTTTCAAGTTGGAATTTACGCCAAATAAAAATAACATTAAATAGGGTTAAGTAACAAGATCTTTTCCGGGTATTCATGGATATGAAAACATGATTGGAATAATAAGAAGAAAGTATTAAAATTAATGTGCAAAGTGGATTAACAAGATTCTATATGGTCAGGGAATCACTTCAATACCCCATTAAGTATTTTTAAATTTCAACAGAATTCACTACATTCATCCATCAGTCTTAGATGTAATTTAACATATTGATATCATGAAAAACTTTATTTCTACCCTGTTACTATTGTCTATGTTTATTTTTCTTTCCTCTTGCGATGGAAATAAAACAAGTAATGCAGAAACTATTGAAGAGCAAGTAGCTGAAGAAGCTAAAAATGCCCTTGATGAGATTTCTGAGGTTGTGGGAGATGAATCAGGGCCCATACTCAGTGAAAGTGATATAGAGAAGTTTAAAGAAACTTTCCTCCCAATGGCTAAGGAATTTGAGGAATTAGGTAAGGGCATTGAGGATGATGACAATATGGATTTAAGTGCACTTTTTGCAAGTGCTGAGGTAAAAAGTGTCCTCGATAAATACGGTTGGGATGAAGATTTTGGAAAAAAATACATGACTATTTTCATGGGCTTTGGATATATCTCTATGGAAGAGCAGGTAAATGAGCTTCCTGAAGCTCAAAGGGAGCAATATCGACAATTGATGTCGGCTCAACTTGAACAATATAAAGGAATGGTGAATGAAGATGATATAGAATTACTTAAAAAGCATTCAACAGAGTTAAAAGAACTTTTTGAAAAAGCCAATAGCTCTAACTAAATTAGTGTAAATAATTTAAAAAATAATAAACAATACCCCTCCAATCTTTGTTAACATTGTTAACGTAGTAAAAATTAGAATAAAACCTAATGCACGCAAAAGTTTCATTATACTTAGGTTGAGGTCAATTTAAAAGTTAATATTGTAAGCACATCGGTCAATACTGTCACAATACATAAGCACTTCATTTATTTAAGGAAAGTTTATACATGTTGCGGGGGAGGTAAAGGAGTTTACAAATTCACTGAGCAAAGTAGTGTAATTGCAAATAAAATTGGTTGAAATCAGGCATGATTTGTAACAACAGGTAATTCGAGAGATCCAGGTATTAAATTTTTCAAAATGATTCGGTATAAGTTTGCTAATGAAACAGATCAGGCGTTTGCCTCCACTTTAAAAAAAAGGGTAAACGATTATTTCAAGGATAATAACCTGAGTAAAAATGCTAACAAGCAGATGATAATAAAAACATTTATTGCCATGTCTGTTTATTTAGTTCCTTTTTTCATAATGATTTTTGGAAATATTACTCAAATTCCATTACTATTTGCCCTTTGGATAGCCATGGGTTTTGGAAAGTGTTTCATCGGCACTTCTGTAATGCACGACACTCTTCACGGATCCTATTCAAAAAACAAAACAGTGAATTTTCTTATG
>JAOUKG010000282.1 GCA_029882725.1 Cyclobacteriaceae bacterium | reverse complement strand
TGGAATTACAGGGGCAACAATCTCGTCACGTGCCATTGGAGACATTCTGAACAACAATACGAGGTTTATGATTCCTCTGGTTTACAAAAATAAAGAATCGTTTAAAAATCAAACAGAGTAGCAATGAACGGAATAGATAGAATTGACAAAAAAGACAACGGCGGGATGTTTGGTTTTTTAAAAAACAGTCCTTCTACCGACGAGTTCATAAAGGGGCTGTGGCGGGAAAACCCAATTTTTGTACAAGTTATAGGTATGTGTCCTGTATTGGCGGTTACTAATACGGCTGTAAATGCACTCGCAATGGGTTTGGCAACTGCCCTAGTATTGGTTATGTCCAATTTATTGGTTTCGCTTCTGCGGAATTTCATACCCAAACAAGTTCGAATTGCCTCTTATATATTGATAATAGCCACTTTTGTAACTATAATAGATTACGCCATACAGTCTATAAGTGTTGAACTCTATAAAAGTCTGGGGGCATTTATTTCTTTAATTGTAGTGAACTGCCTGATCCTAAGTCGGGCTGAGGCATTTGCATCAAAAAATGGCACCTTAAAATCAGTATTGGACGCCTTGGGTATGGGTATAGGGTTTGTATTTGCCCTATTGTGTTTAGGCGCTGTACGTGAGTTACTTGGCAACGGTACACTATTCAATATTCCCATATTTGCCGATGCTTATCAGGAATGGATTATAATGATTTTACCTGCAGGAGGATTTTTTACCCTGGCTATTTGGCTTACAGTATTCAATTATTTTAAACTAAAAGTGAAAAAATCATGAACGAAGAACCTCTTTGGAGCATATTCATAAATGCGAGCCTGATTAACAACTTCGTGTTGGCTTATTTCCTTGGAATTTGTCCTTTTTTAGGTGTTTCGGGCAAAATTGGTACAGCCAGCAAAATGGGTGGTGCGGTGACGTTTGTTATGATAATTAGTTCCATGGCCGCCTATGGACTTCATGGATTACTTGTAGCAATAAACGCACCCTTTCTTCAATTAATAAGTTATATAGTAGTAATAGCCTCCACCGTACAATTGGTGGAAATGATTATTAAAAAAATAAGTCCTGAATTATTCAGGGCATTGGGAATATTCTTACCCTTGATTACTACCAATTGTGCCATATTAGGACTGGCACTATTTCAAACCAGTAAAGGGTACGGATTTTTGCAAAGCTTTGTTTACGCTTTGGGGGCCGGAGCCGGGTTTACCCTGGCACTGATACTAATGGCCGGAATTAGGGAAAACCTCGAGTTTGCCCAGGTACCCAAAGTTGTAAAAGGCACCGTGATTACCTTATTGGCAGCAGGTATTTTATCGTTGTCATTTATGGGGTTTTCAGGATTGTCGGGTTAGTTGATAATGGATAATTATTAATTAATAATTAATAATTGATAATTGATAATTGATAATTATGGTGGTAGAGGCAGATTGCTATCTGCCTTAAATGAAAACAAAAAACAAAAGACATGGTATCATATATAATAGGAATAGTAGGCATTGTAGGTATTATGGTTTTATGGACTCTGGTTCAAATTGTATGGAAAAAAGTATTTGCAGGCAGTTACACAAATGGTGATGCCCTGGCAGACAGGGACAGGTGCGGAAATTGTGGCAATGGAGGCAGTTGTGGTAATAATTGCGAAATACCAAAACATGTAGGGCCAAATTGAATTTGGCCTCCAAATTGAATTTGACCCAAAGATTGAATTTGACCCAAAGATTGAATTTGGCACACAGTTCGAATTTGTGTATCAAATTCAATTTGGCCCAAAAATCATTTTCGACCAACAAAGAATTAAATAGAAATAAATATATAAACAGCAAATAATATGGCACATTTAAAAGATTACAGCACGTCTAATCAATATCGGGCGAAGGTTCTGAAATCAGAACGGCTAACACCTGAAGACACCAATGAGGTAAGGGAAATTTTATTGGAAGTACAGGAACCTGAGTTTAATTGTCAGGTAGATCAAAGTTTTGGAGTATTGGTAAAATCCAATGATGATTTTGGAAATGAATTTCATCACCGTTTATACAGTGTAGCCGATATACCTGAAAAGGACAACGGTAAAACCAAGATTACCATGTTGGTAAGACGTTGCAATTATATAGATGAATTTAGCGGAGAATTACATTATGGTTTGAGTTCAAATTACCTCTGTGATCGGGAAAAAGGAGATGTTCTGACCATTACAGGACCTTTCGAGTTACCCTTTAAAGTTCCGGAAGACAGGACTTCTAATTTGATTTTAGTTGGAATGGGAACAGGTATAGCACCATTCAGGGCATTTGTAAAACACATTTACACCCATGTTAAAGATTGGAAAGGTAAAATTAGATTGTTTTATGGTGCTCGTAGTGGCTTGGAGTTATTGTATATGAATGAAAAAAATAATGATTTGGCAAATTATTACGACGAAACTACCTTCAAAGCCTTTCTTGCATTGAGTCCTCGCCCCCACTGGAATGACCCCATAGCATTGGATAAGGCTGTTGAACAAAATGCCGAAGAGATTCTGGAAATGTTATCAAAATCCAACACACATATGTTTGTGGCCGGTTACGACAAAATACATGAAAATTTAAATAAAGCCTTTGCAAAAATTTTAGGTTCGGAAGAAAAGTGGAAAAGACGCAAATCCGAACTTATTGCAGGCCATAAGTGGGCCGAAGTAATCTATTAACACCTTTTTTATGTCGATATTAACCGCATTTTTAGCCTTAGGAGGACTTACTTTGTTGTTAGCCGTGTTATTGATTGTGGCCAACAAGAAGTTTTACGTGTATGAAGACCCCAGAATCGATCAGGTAGAAGATATGCTTCCCCACGCCAATTGTGGGGCTTGCGGATTTCCAGGGTGCAGATTGTTTGCCGAGGCTCTTGTTTCAGGTGATGTTCTTCCTGGAAAATGTTCAGTAAGTGCAGAGCAAGACCGTGTTGAGATTGCAGATTTTCTGGGAGTAAATTTGGGTTCAGAAGAAAAGCGGGTAGCCAGATTGGCTTGTAATGGAGGTACCAATGTAGCAATTAATCGTGCCAACTATACGGGTATCCCCACTTGCCAGGCCTCTGCTTTGGTTTCAGGTGGTGGAAAAGGCTGTTTTTGGGGATGTTTGGGTTATGGGGATTGCCAGGTAGTCTGTGATTTTGATGCCATACAAATGAATCAGTTTTCCATACCTGAAGTTGATGTTGACAAATGTACTGCCTGTGGTGATTGTGTAGAAGCTTGTCCGAAGGGATTATTCAGTATAGAACCCATAAGCCATAGATTATGGGTAGCCTGTAAAAGTCTCGAAAAAGGCGACGATGTATTGGATGATTGCGAAGTTGGCTGCACAGCTTGTGGTAAATGTGCCATGGATGCCCCCGCCAACCTGATTGAAATGGTCAACAACTTACCAGTGATTAATTATTCTGAAAACCATAATACAAGAATTCCTATTGAACGTTGCCCCACAGGTGCCATTGTGTGGCTTGATGATAAATTAGGTGCTCAAAAAGGAAAAGAAGCCAAAATTATTGTACGAAAAGGACAAAAAATGATGGGGGGTAGTTAATTGAAAATTGATAATTGATGATTTTGAATGTAGGACTAATTGTAATCTTTCTTGATTGCAACATATGTTGATTGTTATCTGTTTATACCTACAATATATCATGATCATTATATGACTTTCCAATTCAGCGGATTGTCAGTAATATATCTAGAAATAGTATAATAAGATTCATCGTTTCTAATTATATGGTCATGAAACCTGAATTGCCATGCAAAATCCGAATAGATTTTTCTTGATTCGTATGTAACCCGCCCTTTATACCATCGAATAACCTTCGCCAAATTATCATGCAACATTGGATTATCATTGGCGGTTATCCCACCACCACGTTTCAATAATCATTTTATCAATAATTACAATACCATGGATATGATTGCCCAATTTTACAAATGGAAAATGTTGTGGGATTTCCTTCCAACAATCATTGACTAATTTTTCTATTTTAGATAAATTAATGGTTTGAGGAGGTATGAATTCTGCCGTTTGTTTTGGTGAAATGTTTCAGAAATGACAAATTTTGTTGTGCGTGCAGATGGTAACGGTAACGAAATAGAATCCATTTTGACCATAACCCCAATGTGGCAAACGAAAGGATGAAATACGGTATTTATTTTGAAATTTTGGAAACATAATTTTTCAATTTTAATAGTGAATTGAAAAATTAAAAATACAGTACTAAAGTGTATTTTAATAAAGTTTATTTGAAATAAACGTTTAATTTATATAAAATTTAATATAATATATTTTTATTATTAAAATATTACGCTAATTAAAAACAGGTATACTGTATCTCCATTAAAAAGTTTGATTGAACTATTTATATTACCTCCCCTACTTTCTTTTAAGCAATATCTTTTGTTCATTAAATTTTGCAGCCAATTCAAGAAAAGCCACCATTTTTTCCCAGTTTTCTACGGGTTCGTAGTTATGATAATAATGTTTATTGCTGGTAACTATGAGTACATTATCTTCTAATATGGCACTACTTTCAAACATACCCGTATCATTCTTTTCAGACATAATCAGGTTTTCAATACCTTCCACCTGGTAGCCTTCGGGTATGATAAATCGTATCTCGTGCTGAAAAGAACGGGTATTATCGATATAAATATTATAAATTCTTTCCCGTTCTACCTGATCTATTTTCACCTGTTCTTCAATGAATTTACCAATTTCAAAAATATAATTAGGCCCTGCTTTCATTACAGCATTATTGAGACTAACATCGTACGAATAAACAAATTCAGGTTTTGAATGATGCCGGCCTGGTTGAATAATTTTCAAGTTACTCACTGTATCTACTTCCAAACTGAAGTCACTATTGACAAAATTCATTAATGCAGAATTTCTGTCATGGTCGCGG